>DATIZR010000061.1 GCA_035516965.1 Nitrospirota bacterium | reverse complement strand
GGATTTACCCGTCCGCGCCCACACGACGCAGCTTGGACGCATCGATCGGAAGCGGCTCTCCCGGATCGAAGACCTCGTTGCCGTACCTGATGTGATAGGCCCTGCCGGGAACCTGTTTGCTGTAGGTGATGATGAGCCTTCCGATGGTCTGCTTGATCTCCTGGGTGGGTGTTCCGTTCAGCAGGGCCACGGGGCCGGGAAATCCCTGGGGCGTGAACAGGTGATAGCCGTGGGACGCCAGTGACATGAGAAGGTTGTTCTCTTCATTGTCGCGGCCGAGCACGATCTTGACGCCGGCGTCAAACCGGTAATGCCGGCCGACCGTAAGCAGCCTCACGTCGTTCGGGTTCACATGCTTCTGGTCGGTGAAGAGGTCGCGCAGTTTGTCGGCAAAATTCTTGTCCGTCAGCAGACATCCGCCGGCCGGCGTCGAGTATCCCGAGATGCCGTAACGCTCGGCGAGCCTGAGCTGGACCGTGCGAGTACGGCCGCTGATGCCGAGAAGCCTGTCCCGCTGGATCAGTCCGTCCTGTTCGGCCTTCGTGGGGGGCAGGAGCGCGGCAGAGAGAGGACGCAGCACGCGGCCCTTCAGGTTTGCGTCGCGCTCGATCAGGTTCAGCGTGTCCCGCCGCTGGGACATGGGCCGCTGCCCCAGGACCTCCCCCGTGATCACGAAGGACGCGTTCAACTCCTGCATCATGGCCCCAGCCCGGCTGAGCATGAAGATCTTGCAGTCAATGCAGGGATTGATGTGCTTGCCGTAGCCGTGCGCGGGGTTCCGGACGAGATCGATGTAATCCTGCCCCATGTCGATCACGCGCAGGTCCAGACCGATCGCCTTGGACACGGCGGCGGCAGGGGTCTCGTTTTCCCGGCCGTAGCTCTTTGAAAAGGCCGAGGTGAAGTAAAGCCCCGTAACGTTGAAGCCCTGCTCCTTGATCACTTTGGCAGCGAGTACGCTGTCCAGGCCGCCTGAGATGAGCGCCACTGCTGTTCTTTTCACCGAGCCCCCCGATCAAGTTTTGTGAGTGGAGTATTATAAATCTCCGGCGTTGTTTTTGGCAATAGAGAAGAGAGGTTTTACTGAATTAAATCATTCATGCAGTTCATTGAAAAATTGTGTAAAATTGTGACAGAAAAGCATGATCTGATAAAGGAGGAGTAAACCATGGCAACCTGGAACATAGACCCTGACCACTCCTGTGCGGCCTTTGCGATCAGGCATATGGCGCTTGCGCAGGTCCGCGGACAGTTCGCCGCATTGAAGGGGACCATCGAGTTCGATCCCGCTGACCGGTCCCGGACCGCGGTGAACGTGGAGATCGAGGTCGCGAGCGTGAACACAGGGATAAAAAAGCGTGACGAGCATCTCCTGACAGGTGACTTTTTCGACCAGCCGAAATACCCGCTCATCCTCTTTAAGAGCAGCAGGGTGGAATTTCCCGGAGCAAACCAGTGCCGGGTGACCGGCGAGCTGACGATCCACGGCGCCACGCGGCCGGTAACGTTCGAAGGGGAATATGCCGGTCCGCGGGGCAATCCCTTTGGCGACGAGACATCCATCGGTTTTTCCGGGATCACGAACATCAACCGGGAGGACTTCGGCATCATGTGGGGGAGCGAGCTTATGGAAGGCGGCGGGCTTGTGGCGGGGAAGGAAGTACAGATATTCCTTGATGTGGAAGCGGACCTGGTGAAGTGAACGGTAAAATTGTGTTCCCCGCGCGCACAGAGCGCGGAGTAGCGATGAGGGGTCGGCCTTTGTTGTAAGGAGAGCAGATGCGCCAGGCGAAAAAAGAGATCACGGACAGTCACCAGGTCATCCAGCTGCTGAACACCTGCCACGTCGGCAGGCTCGGCACGATCGGGAGGGACGGTTACCCCATGGTGAAGCCTCTGAACTTCGCGTACCATGAGGGCCGGATCTTCTTTCATTCAGCCCGGGAAGGCGAGAAGATCGACGACATCAAACGGGACGACCGCGTCTGCTTCGAGGCTGATCTGCCGGTCGCGCTCGTGAAAAGCCGGGGCATTCCGTGCAGGGCCGAGTATCTCTATCGGAGCGTGATCGTGAAAGGCCGGGCGCGCATCGTGGAGGACGAGGCAGGGCGCCTGTTCGGCCTCAGGTTGCTCATGGAGAAGTATCAGCCCGAGGGCGGCTACGGGGAGTTTCCCGATGATAAAATGAAGCTCACTGCTATCGTCAGGATCGACATCGAGGAGATGGCAGGGAAAGAGGACCTCGGGAAGGACGTGATGCGGGAGGCTGCGCTCGCGGCACTCGCGGACGGAGTGCACCTGCCAATAACGCTGGAGATGATTTAGAGCCGTGCCGATTGACAGGCGAAAAAACTGAAAATGCTACCGGCCTTGGGGTTGACTCATACCCCGTTCGTTCCGGTTCGCGCCTGGATATCGTGCCGTTCAATTATGAGCCTTCATGATCCTTGACAGCCTGTCTGCGCACCGGAGCGGTTCGGGTATCCGGTATATGCCGACGCACCCGAGCGTGATCCTGATGGCACCTTCAAGGTCTATTCCATGTCCCGGCGAGACGAACAAAGGCCTGACAATGTCCCTGGTCCTCAAAACCGCTCCCATTTTATTCCCTTCATAAATCAGCTCTGACCAGTTTCCTTTACGTTTGCCAGGTTGCCTGTACTCACCCACGAGCCGTGTCTTCGCGCACCCGATCGTCGGCTTGTTGAGCAGCACGCCCAGATGAGAGGCGCTCCCGATGCCCCGCGGATGGGCAATGCCCTGGCCGTCGACGATAATAATGTCCGGCTTCGTCCGTAATTTGTTGAGTGCCGCTATGATCGTTTTGCCCTCGCGGAAAAGCAAATAGCCCGGGACATAAGGAAAAGTTGATGCTTCGGTCGCAGTCGAGCGCTCGATCAGGGCAAGGTCAGGATAGCTGTACAGGCATGCTGCCGCAAACACGCGGTCTTCCGAGAAGGCCGCATCCGCTCCTGCAACGAATTCAGGGTCCTTTTTCAGGGGGACGATCCGTACGCGGGGTCTGTGGCGTTCCTGAAGTTCCCGGGCTTCCGCAATAGTATCGGGCCATTTGATAACCATAGCTTTCAGATATAATTATACTATCAATTAACAACCGTGCAATTACACCATTGCATAGATATGAAGCGTTACATGAATAGGCGGACGGATATTATTGTCCACAGCTCTATCCTACAAGTTCGTCATTCCGGGCTTGACCAGGAATCCAGCTACTTTTCTATGAGACCCTGGATTCCTGCTTTCGCAGGAATGACATACAAAGGAGTGCAGGCTATTATACGACCATTGATAAGCGAGGTGACCTGTGTATCTCTATCTTGTTCAGCACGGTGAAGCCAGGAAAGAAGAGGAGGATCCCGAAAGGAGGCTGACCGACAAGGGTGTCTCGGATGTCTGCAAGGTCGCGGCCTATGCCGGAAAGATGAACCTGAACGCGGCTGAAATATTCCACAGCCCTAAAGCTAGGGCCCAACAGACCGCGCTGATCCTGGCAGAGCAGCTTGAGCCAAAAAGGGGGAGGTCCTTGAGTGAAAATTTGCTGCCCATGGATGATCCCGCTCTCTGGGCAGAGCGGCTGGGAGGGATGAACGAGAACATCATGCTGGTCGGGCATCTGCCATACCTGGCGAGGCTCGCGGGCCTGCTGCTCTGCGGGGACAAAGAAAAAACGCCCGTGGATTTCAAGATGGGCGGTATCGTGTGCCTGCGGCGGTTCGATGACGGCCGCTGGGCCATCGAGTGGATGATCGTGCCGGAGATGGTCGGGCAGTAAATAAGCCGGCCGACCTGAATGGGTAGGGACAATAGGCATGCCAAGTGTGGCTGGCTACTTCAGCGTGAAGGCCGGGTAGAACGAAGCACAACCCGACAAGCCGTTTCCCTCAAACTTAAATCTCCGACGTACACTGCGGGCAGCGCGTCGCCTTGATCGGTATCGTGGAAATGCATTTCGGGCACTGCTTTGTCGTTGGCTCTGCCGGCGCGGCCTCTTTCTTTTTCAGGCGGTTCATCTGCTTGATGACAATGAAGATCGCGAAGGCCACGATGATGAAATCCAGGATCGTGTTGATGAAAAGGCCGTACCTGAGCGTCACCGCAGCGGACTCGGCGGATTTCTCCCTGAGCGTGACGGTCAAATTGGCAAAATCGACATGTCCCATCAGCGCGCCGACGGGAGGCATGATGACGTCGTTGACCAGGGAACTGACGATCTTGCCAAAGGCTCCGCCGATGATGATACCGACGGCCATATCTACCACGTTGCCGCGCATGGCAAATTCTTTGAATTCCTTGAGCATGCTCATGTCAGACCTCCCTGGGTGACGGGTTGGGAATGAGAACAACGAATTCATACACCTCGAAGCAGTGTTGTGGAGTGACGCGTTAAATTGTCGGGTTTCTCTTCGCTAAGCCCGAACCCACCGACTAACTTGTCGCTCAACGCTGCAAATTGTGCATAGACATTTCCAGCTTACTTTTTCTTGTCCTTGAGCAAGTCCTGAAGAGAGGCGAAGGGCTTGAAAGTAACTGAAGGTTTCGTGCCCCCTTCGGCTTTTGGTTTGCCGTAAGACTCCTCATCCAGATACTCCTGATGCTCGTTTTCGTGGCAGTAGAGACAGAGCAATTCCCAGTTGCTGCCGTCAGCAGGGTTGTTTTCGTGGTTGTGGTCCTTGTGATGCACGGTCAGTTCACGAAGCTTCTTCCCCGCGAACTCGCGCCCGCAGCGGGCGCAGATATGCGGATACATCTTGAGCGCCTGCTCGCGGTATTCCTTCTCCCGTTCCGCCCGATGCCGGCGCGCTTCGGCAACGAGCTGTTCCGGTCCGTTATCCTCTGGTTGAGATTTGGTTGTGGACATGACTCTTATACTCGTTCGAAAGAAGTTTGGATTCGCAGGTTGGGTAGAATGAAGTGAAACCCAACATATCCAAAATAATTCTTCGTAAAGCTCGTTCAATACTGATGAGTCGAGTTTCGCGTTGCTCTACCCGACCTGCCGGCTGACCCGAAGGACGGGTTCATCGTCCGGGCGGTGTCGAACCGATAGTCGGGATCAGTATGGCGGTATTTTGTTAATAACGAATAGGCAGCAAGGATAAGAAATGGGCCATTTAACGCAGGATCGTTTTCCTATGATGCATTTTAGAGATCAGTCAACTTCGTATAAGGGTGACCGCGGTCCGTAAAGTAATCCATTGGGTTTTGCTTCCAACAGTCTTGTGCTTGTCTTCTGAGCGACTTTATGACCCGGATCTCCGACATTACTTATGACCTGCTTTAGCAAAGCGGTGGCGAGCGCGCCCGTCAAACCGCCGCCGCTGTTGTTTCCTCCTTCAGAATCAGAGGCCGTTGCCGTTCCGGACCAGAGCAATTGTCCAGTTCGGTTGTCTATAAGTTTTGCATTGGCGGTAACCCTTACTTCACTGCTCAATATTTGATAGGAGGCACCATACTGCGTCACGGTAATATAGAGGGTCGCATCGGCACCAAAGATCTCTCTGAGCTTGTCCAGAGGTGCTTCATGCATCTCTCCCGGATTCAGCAATCCATTTTCCTTGAATGTTTGATCTACTAACGCAACAGGGAAAACGTAATATCCATCTTCAGCCAGGGGTTTCGTGACCGTGGACAGGAAGCTGTAGGTTCCCCGTATATCCGGGGAATTATTCAGCGGAGGTAAAACCAGAATAGAGCGGGGTTTGCTTTGTCGATAGGCCGTATAGTCAATATTGCTTTGAGGTGGAATACACCCGGTGAGCAGGAGAAAAAAGGCAAGGAGACTGACCCGGTTGATGGTTTTAAACATTTTATCCTTTATTCATGCTTGATCCGCGCGATCAATCGATCCATATACACCGTTGATTCGGGGAAGAGTATTTTCTCCGTCTCGAAGGACTGCAGCGCCTGATCCGTCTTGCCTAACTGAAAGTACAAGTAGCCTACATGGGCATGATACCCGGGAGGTACCGGTTTATCGGCTGCTCTGGCCCTTTGATAATCGCGTTCAAGCTGTTGGAGCTGTTCTTCAATTGGCACCTTTCCGGGGTCACTGTACAGCGCATAGACCTGAGCCTCGTAGCTTCCCCACTGATAGAGCTGAGGGTGCTTGGGGGCACAACCCGCCAGAATCGTTGCCGTCAACAGGAACAGAAATGTTCTCTTTGCATTGAGCATAGTGTGAGCGTACTCAACGATTCGCGTTAATTTTCCATTTGCCCGTATCAATACCCTCGACCAATCGATTGACCGCTTCACGGATGGCAAGGTCAAGCACTTTGCCATTGAGGGTAGAGTCGTAACTTGCGGTGCCGCCGAACCCAACAACTTCACGGTTTGACAGCGCATACTCACCGGCACCCTGCACCGAGAAGATCACTTCCGAGGTTTCGGCTTTAACGACGTTAAGACTGACCTTTGAGTAAGCAACTTGAGTTTTTCCGCGGCCAAGAATTCCAAACAGCTGGGTATCGCCGGTTTCCTTGCGGCCGAATTCCGTAACATCTCCGGTAATGACGAAATCCGCTCCTTTGAGCTTTTGCGTCTTTCCGCTCAAATTGGATTCAAACTCGATTTCCTGCATATTGTCGCGATCCATTACGAGAAAGCGGTTAGCCTGCTGGAGGTGTGTGATGAGAATGGTCTTGGCCTGACCGCCTAATCGATCAACGCCATCGGAGAACAGACCCCGCATGAAGCTTGATCGATTGTCGAACTTCCCGACAACGAGCGGCGTTTTGGGGCCTTCGTATGCAACGTTGGCAGAATTTACCTTTGAGGTGCCGAGTGCCTGAGAACTTTCCGTAGCGCAACCAGAAAGGGTTGTAGCTATCAACATGGTCATTGCCAGTATTGCGATAGTGCGACGCATGGTCAACGTCCTCCTTCTTTCACCTCGGATGGCCGAGGTCGGATAGAACTGTAGATCAGGGTTTACTTTATGATTTTACTTATTCCGTTTAAATATGACAACTGGAAAATTGATACTGTCACTACTAAGGCTGCATCGTTCATATGGTATAAGGCATACCGGAAAGCAACACCTGTAAAAAAAATCGTCTCACTTGGACGGTGGCCCTTGCGCGGCCACATCTCAAGTTGAAAAAACGATCCTAGCGTCCCGATCCCAGGTCAACGAGTAGTCTCTGGAAGGCGGGCGCCTCGCGCAGGAGCCGGCCGGCGACCTCGCGCAGCCGGTCCACTTGCTCCTTGGGCAACGTCAAGCTCGTCTTCACCCGCTTGAAATAGAGACGCTCGGCCGGGTCCTTCAGGGCGTCGAAGGTGACCTGCGCCAGGTACTCGCGCCGCTCCGGGCCGCCGGCCGGAGCGGCAGCCTGCCAGGCGGCCAGTTTCTCGCGTACCTGCTCCACCGCGTCGAGGGATATCCGGTCGACCGGGATCGACCACATCTGTTCCCCAAGCGTGTCGGTGTCGGGCGGCTCGGGGGAACGGTCCCAATTCACTTCGGGGAAACGCAGAGCGTTCACGATGATGACCACTACCTTGCGTGCCCGGCGAAGCGCGGGGAGAACAGTCTTGTCCGGATCGATCTTCAGCATTTCGAAGGCCATGAGCACCTCGGTCAGGCCGAGATTTTCGGAAAGACCGCCATCGAAGAGGTGAACGTAGGGGCGGGCTGGATCCTCGTAGGACTGGAGCGCGCGGGCGCGGAGGAGCACGCGGCCTGGAGTCTCTGACTTGCCAAAAGCGGCCTCGGCAGCGACCTGCCAGGCGGGCGCCTTTCTGCCGCAGGTCCCGCCACGGTTCTCCAGGGTGATGGGTGTGAGCAGCGGCGGCAGCGCCGTTGAGGTGGCAATGGCCCGTCCCAGTGTCACGCGGGAGAGATCGCCGCAGATAGCATCGAACTGGTCCTGCGTAAAGTTGAACCGGGCGCCGGTGGTGACATCGGTGCCGTTTATGATCACGAAGGGCCCGTTGGCCCGCTTCAGGTCGCTGAAGGTGGCATGATCGAACACCGTCTCGTCGTAGAGCTCGGCGAAGAGATCCGATTTCCCGAAGGTCCCGGAGGGAAGCCGGAACCAGTTGGTCGGGGTAAAGATACGCAGCGCCAGCTCGCGCTCGAGGTTGCGAGAAAGCACCTTCGTCTCGAACTCCTCGAACGTCTTCTCGCCTCGCAGGGCGTAATAGGTGGCTGGCAGCGTGCCTCCCGACACCGCGGAGATCACGTCCACCTCGTCGAGGAGGCGGCGTTTCACGCCGTTCACCATCACCTCGGTGCGGCGCAACTCTTCCAGGACGCCGTAGCCCAGCGCCGCAGCACGCATGCCGCCGCCGGAGATGGCGAGGACCACCAGCAGGTCGTCGGACTGGCCGGGGCGGGTCTCGGCGAGGCGGTAGCCGGGTGCGCCGGCCTGTTCCAGCCGCGGCGTGGGGGGCCAGTGGGCGCAGCCGCCGGCCAATACGCTGAGTGCCGCCAACAGGGACGCAGCGCACACCAAGGCGAAGATTGAGTTGAGTTTCATGGTCTTCCCCCTTGTCTTGTTGTTTGCTTCATACTCTTTTCCCGCGAAGGCTCGACCTTCTTGTGCATTCGCTTGTTTACTGCACATCGATCTGGCTCAGGACTTTGCCGGTTGCAATGCCTTTGGCCCATACCTCTGCGACCGCTGTTGGTCCGGTCAGCTCTATGGTTGCATTCTGGACCGTGGTCTTATTCGTTACCCCCTTGTTCTGTTTGTCAGACAAGTCCACGCGGGACAGCGTTTTCGTATCTTTCAGGTGCACCGGGTCGCAATATACGGCAATGCGGACTTTCTCTTCATCTCCGCTTGTTTTAAACTTGAGCGCTATCACTCCGGGCTTCTCGAAGACGACAGCATCAGGATCGATGGCCTGACCGGGGTTGCTGTTGAATTGGAGGGAGATCTCGATCGGCTCTTTTTCCGCATTCTCGGCTTCCATCTGCGCTTGCCCCGCTTTTTGCTGCATCTCCAGGGCTATTTTCGACATTTCCTGGAAATCGCCCTTTGCCTGGGCCTCCATCATTCTTTTTTTGTATTCAGCCTCCATCTCTTTCTGGGATTTCCTGGCTTTTTTTCCCGCGCCACTGCCGAATCTGAAATGAGCGGATGCATGAAGCGGGTAAAATGTCCCGGTTTTCTCCATCTTCGAGGTTTCCGTCGGCAGGTTGAAGGATTCATCCTCCTTGGCGTAGCCGGCCGGGGGCTGCCCGAGCGCTTCCGAAACAGCCATCAGTTTTCGCTTGATGACCGTGACTTCGTCGCGGGTCAACTGCGCATCTTCGGATGCGGCTCCCCACGATGGATAGGTGATAGCGATGAGCACAGCCAGGACCATCAATTTCAGATTACGTGGCATGTGTACTCCTCCTTAACGACGAGAACTTTCCCTTATAATATCATATTTTCGGCAAAGGCAATTATTGGATCTCACTTCAGTTTGTAGCCGGGCCACGCTTGTTGAACTGACGTATTGCCTTGCTTGAGCCGTCGTCATGGCCCTCTCTCGACCCGCTCTGCCTCGGTCTTGTACGCAGGCTGACCGGGGGTCACCTGAACGCATGACTACTTCTGCAATCCCAGCTTCTTCCTGAGCGTCAGACGGTTGATGCCGAGGAGCCGCGCGGCCTCGGACTGGTTCTCCCGGGTGTGGGAGAGGAGATACTCGAACACATGCCGGTCCACCTCCGCATGGACCTTCTCGTAGATGTTCTTCTCCTTCTTCTCGAGCGCGTTCTTGACATAGGGAATGAGGACGGTAGCCATGGCATTCAGTGCGTCGGTCGCCGGTCTCGTCGAATCGGCGCCAAGGTCCTTCAGGTCCTGCGTGGTCAGATACTCGGTCTTGCACATGGCGATCGCCGAGCGCAGGGTGTTCTCGAGCTCGCGGATATTGCCCGGCCAATCGTAGTCCATGAGCCTGTCGAGGAAGGCAGTGGTGACTCCTTTGAGCGGTTTTTGTGCGGTATGGGCGTGGCGGTAGAAGAGGCACTGGACGAGCGGCACGATGTCCTTCTTGCGCTCGCGCAGGGGGGGGACGTGGATCGTGGCGACGCGCAGGCGGTGGTACAGGTCCTCCCGGAACTTTCCCTCCCGCACCATGGCCGCGAGGTCCCGGTTGGTCGCCGAGATGACGCGCACGTTCACCTGCACTTCCTTCGTGCTGCCCACGGGATAGAACGCCTGGGTCTGGAGGAAGCGGAGCAGCTTGCCCTGGAGCGCGAGCGGCAGCTCTCCCACCTCGTCGAAGAACACGCATCCGTTGTCCGCGGTCCTGAGCATGCCTTCCTTTGATGCAAAGGCGCCGGTGAAGGCCCCCCGCTCGAACCCGAAAAGCTCCGATTCGAGCAGGGTCTCGGGAACGGCGGCTGAATTGATGATCACGAAGGGCTTGCCGAAGCGGGAGGAGAGCTGGGCAATGGCCTCGGCAACGAGCTCCTTGCCCGTGCCGGTCTCTCCGGTCACGAGCACCGGCACTTCGACCTGGGCGATGCGCGCGACCTTCTCGCAGAGGCTCATGACCAGGGTCGACCGGCCGACGATCACGCAGGTTGCCGCCGGAGCGATCAGGTCCTTCGAGATCGTCATGGCATCGGCCATCTCGCGCCTCAGCTCCCGCAGCTCGCGCAAGAGGCGCTCGACGCGCTCCTTTTTGAGAGGGCGCCGCATGATCTCATAAGCGCCCCACGTGGCGGCCTCCATGACCGGGCCCGTCCGCTCCTGCCGCGTCACGCCGACCACGAATGTCTTCCGGCTGTATTCCCGGATGAGCTGCATATCCATGGAATCGAGATCGAAAAAGACCGTGGCGCCTTCGGCCTTCTGCATCTTGGCAACAGCCGGCTTGCCGCCCTTGGGAAGGATATCGGCGAGTTCCTTTGCGAGCGAGTTGTCCTTGGTCAAAAGCAGGGTCCTGTCCATGATTCCTCCGCGTAGTATAAAAAATATACAATAAATATAAAAAATAATCAATCATGGATAAGAACGTCGCGCCTACGCGCCCGGCCTGGTGGGAGGTGACGGATTGCATTCTGACTTTGTCTTTTCCGTGACGCAGGCGGCCGCCGAATGAAAACAGGCATTTGGAGACGATCCTGTTGCATACGATGCCTGTTTCAGCGTCGTCATGCTTTATTGTCCATCGGGCAGCCATCCTGGCACACTGGTTGCTATATCAACCCCGTAAAGATCGCGAAGGCAGGGAGCAAGTTTCTCCCGACCCTTTTTCTTGCTTCCTGTCTTCGCAGGCAGTTTTATACAATCAGCCCCGATACGGAACCACCGGGGATGACACATGAAAAGGAGACGCAGGAGATGAATGAATCAGAAACGGGAACCCTATCCAGGGTCAATATCGACGAACTGAAGCGCGTGGGCATCATCGCGCAGAAACAGAAGGACACGTTCCTCATCCGACTCAGGACCGTGGCCGGGGACATGACAGCAGAGGAGCTGGGTGTTGTCGCGGACGTGGCGCGCAAGTTCGGCAAGGGCAGGGTCCATCTGACCACGCGTCAGGCAGTCGAGATCCACAACATCCCGTTCGACGACCTCTTGTCCGCCCGGGAAGAGCTCGAGCAGGGCGGCATCGTGCTCGGCGTGTGCGGCCCGCGGGGAAGGGGGATCGTGGCCTGCCCGGGAAGCGCCACCTGCACCTCAGGCATCATCGAGACCAGGGAGCTTGCCGCGGAGCTCGATGCGCTGTATTTCCGTCAGCAGGCGCCCCACAAGTTCAAGATCGGCATCTCCGGCTGCCCGAATAACTGCTCCAAGCCGATCGAGAACGATGTGGGGATCATGGGCGGCGTATTGCCCGAGTGGGACAAGGAGGCTTGCATCTCATGCAGGCTCTGCGTCAATATCTGTCCGGCACAGGCGATCGGGGAAAAGGACAAGGCGTTCATACTCGATGCGGAGAAATGCATGCTTTGCGGGCTCTGCATCAGGAACTGCCCGAAATCGGCGTGGAAGGCGAAGAAGACGGGATACACGCTGTACCTCGGCGGGACCATGGGAGCGAAGCCGCGGCTCGGCACGCGCGCCCGGGTGCTGATCGAATCGAAGGAGGATTTGTTGACCTCTGTCAGACGGGCCTTCGATTTTTTCCTTGTGAATGGCCGGAAAAAAGAGCGCTTCGGCCACGGGCTCGACAGGATCGGCGTGGACAAGGCATTCCGGGAAATCTTTTTGGAAAAAGAGACGGTGGAGCAGGCCCCGGTTCCGGGCGCGGGCCAGACCAGAGCCAGAAAGAACTTCCTGGACCTGAGGGGGGTCTGCTGCCCCATGAACTTCGTGAAGGCCAAGCTCGCCATGGAGAAGATCAGCAGCGGCGAAACGATCGAGTTCCACCTCGACGACGGTGAGCCGATCGTGAACGTGACGCGGAGCCTCAAGGACGAGGGGCACCAGGTGCTGCTCGTGACGGCGAGGCAGAATTATTTCGAGGTGATGGTGGAAAAGAAATGACCTTGGCGGAGGCGAAAAAAGCAGGCCGGTCCCTCAAACAACGGGTCCGGCCTGCTCAGGTGTTCAGGGCGGGAAGCCCGGTTTTACGGCTTTGGTTCTTCCTTTTTCGCCTCAACCTTGTCCTCGTCCTTCTCGGACATGGCCTTCTTGAATCCGCGTATGCTCTTCCCGAGCCCCGCGCCGATCTCCGGCAGCCTGCCGGGGCCGAAAATGATCAGGACGATGACCAGAATGAGCAGCAGATGCATCGGTTGGAACAGACCTCTTCCCATGAAATCCTCCTTTGGTTCTTCGATCCGGACGCCAAGGTTTACGTCCGTTTCTTGATCAGCGTCAGAAAGGCCAGTACGATAAGGATGACCCAGACAAATTTCAATGACAGCAGGGTAAAGGACAGGTAAACATACTGCTTCAGGTACTTGAGCCCCAGCACCACGGCCAGCGGGATAACAAGGAACAGCAGTATTTTATCGAATGCCGGCGACTTTGCTTTCATCATCCTGTCAATTCCCGCCTTCATTCCCGAAGGCAGAAGCACGATACCATTGGTCCGGGGGAAAATCAACGACTTTTTCCGGCCCTTATTCCGGCTCCAGCCCGTACTTCTTGAGCTTTCTCCAGAGCGACACGCGGTCGATGCCCAGGATCTGGGATGCCAGCGTCTTGTTCCCGCCGACCTCGTTCAGCACCCACTTGATGTAGGCCGTCTCCTGCTCTTCCAGCGAGGGGATCTTGCCCTCCTTCTTGCGGAAGGTCCTGATGTTCAGTTCCCGCAGGTCCTCGGGCAGGTGAGCGAGCTCGATGGCATTCCCCGTGGCAAGGGCCACGCCGCGTTCGATGATGTTCTCGAGCTCCCGCACGTTCCCCGGGAAATCGTACCCCAGGAGGAGGCCGATCACGTCCTGGGAGATGTCGTTCACGTCCTTCTTCATGATGACCGCGTATTTCTTCAGGAAGTAGTAGGAGAGGAGGGGAATATCGTCCTTGCGTTCAGACAGCGGCGGTATGTGCAGGGTCACCACGTTCAGGCGGAAGTACAGGTCCTGCCGGAAGGCGCCTTCCTTGATCGCGTCCTGGATGTTCCTGTTCGTCGCGGCCACGAGGCGCACGTCCACCTTGATCTGTTCCGTTCCTCCCACGCGGATCATCTCGCGCTCCTGGATCACGCGCAGGAGCTTCACCTGCATGGACGCAGGCATCTCGGTGATCTCGTCGAGGAAGAGCGTCCCTCCCGTGGCCATTTCGATCAGGCCCTTCTTGAACGCGTTCGCCCCGGTGAATGAGCCCTTCTCGTGGCCGAAGAGCTCGCTCGTCAGGAGCTCCTCGTTGAAGGCGCCGCAGTTGATGGCGAAGAAGGGGCCTTCGGCGCGCTTGCTGCTGACGTGGAGATACCGGGCGAACAGTTCCTTGCCCGTCCCGCTCTCGCCCGAGATCAGCACGTTGCAGTCCGTAGGGCCGATCTGGCGAGCAGTGTCGAGCAGGCGCTGCATGGCCGGGTCCTGGGTGATGATCTTGACCCTGCCCCGGTAGTGCTCGAGCTGCTCCCGGAGGTGTTCGTTCTCCTTCTTGAGCGAGACCTTCTCGACCGCCTCCTTCACGACCTTGCGGACCTCGTCGAGCTTGAAGGGCTTGGCGATGTAATAGAAGGCCCCGTGCTTCATGGCGTCGACGCCGGACTCCAGCGTCGCAAAGCCGGTGATCATGATCACTTCCGTGTCGGGGTAGAGCTCGCGGCAGCGCTTCAGGATCTCCATGCCGTCGACTTTCTCCATCCGCAGGTCCGTGAGGACCACGTCGAAGTGCTGGCCCTCGAGCAGCTTCAGGGCGTTCGCGCCGCTCTGGGTGCCGGTCACGTCGTAGCCCTCTTTTTTCATGACGTGTTCGAGGTTCCTGAGCGCCACGCGCTCGTCGTCGATGATGAGTAGTTTCGTGTTGTTGTTCACGTCTTCAGCTCCTTCGATCCCTTCACCCGCTCTGCACCCTGACCCTATCGTTACTTCACCGGCAGACGCATCAGGAACGTCGTTCCCTCGCCCGGCCCGCTGTCCACGGCGATGCAGCCGTCGTGCTCTTCGATGATCTCATGGACGATGAACAGCCCGAGACCCGAACCCTTTCCCACATCCTTGGTCGTGAAAAAGGGGTCGAAGATCTTCGGGATCGCCTCGACCGGGATGCCGGGGCCGGTGTCCCTTATCTCGATGTCGACGGTGTCCTGCTCGAGCGTGCACTTGCCGCGGTACTTGAGATAGTTGTAGATGCCCGTGTCGTCGTCGCCGGCCTTGTCGATGGCGCTGTGGCGGTGTGCGGTGATCGACACGGTCCCGCCCCCCTGATCGGCAACGGCATCGAGCGCGTTCTTGATGAGGTTCAGGAACGCCTGCTGGATGCGCTGCTTGTCCGCGGTGATCGCCACATCGTCGGGGACTTCGATCCTGATCGCCGTGTTCGCCGGGATCTGGCCTTTCACGAACCGCAGGGTCTCGTCGAAGAGGGCCCGGACCGGCAGGCTCTGCTTCTTGAAGTCCTTGTCCCGCGAGAACTCGAGCAGCGAGCGGACGATGTTCCTGGCCCGGTCCGTCTGTTCGTTGATCTGCGTCAGGAGCTCGTTGGCAAAGGCGGGGTCCAGGGGCAACCCGCCGCTCTCCGGTTTTTCCTGCGCCTCTTTCAGTTCCTCGATCAGGATCTGGTTCGACGAAGATATGTTCGACAGCGGGTTATTCAACTCGTGGGCCACGCCGGAGAGCAGCGTGCCCAGGGAGGCGAGCTTTTCGGACTGGACGAGATGCCGCTGCCGGAGCTCCAGTTCCCGGAGCATCTTGTTGAAGGCATTTGTCAGCGAAGCGATCTCCCGGTCGCGGGACTCGATCTGGATCTTCTCGAACCGACCGTCGGCGATCACCTCCATGTTCTTCTCGATGAGCTTGAGCGGTTTCACGACGACTTGGGAGAAGACCTGGCCGATGGCGATGACGGCGAGGGAGAGCAGCACGATGGAGAGGACCAGGATGCGCTGGGACGATTTGAGCAGCATCTGGAGGCTCTTGCGCTCGGTCTTCGAGATATCCTCGGCTATGGTCGTGATGTCCTTGCCGGCGACCCGGATCTTCCCCTCCAGCATGGTCTTGTTTGCCGTGTTTTCGACCATTCTGCTCTGTCGCTTCCGTTTATTGATCGCGGCGTACTGGTCAACGAGGAGGCGGTAGGTGACCAGCCGGTCCCGGAGCGTTTCGATCTGGGATGACGAGGACAGGGCCGCGAATCCGGTCGAGTTGTTTTCGAGCAGCTCCAGCGCCTTGACCACATACTTCGTGTTTTCGAGATAATCCGTCGCCTGTTCGTAGAGGAAGTAGTTCTTTTCGAACCGCCTGATCTCGAGCGTGGTATCGAAGAACTCCGATATGGCCTCCCCGAAGATGATCTTCCGTTCGATGAACCGCAGTTCGAAGAAGGTGAAGAGCGACAGGGCGATGATCATGGCCACGATCGCAAAGTAGCCGAGGGTGATTTTCTGACGTATGCTGGGGCGGTAGTTGAACATGATCATCGCTTTTTAACCACGGATAAACACGGTCGAACGCGGATACCGCGGATACCTTTGTAGGGGCGGCCCCCGTTGGCTACCCTCAGAAGACAACTTTGCAGGATTGCCTCTCTTTTATTCCGCATTCCGCATACCTCCCTCCGCATCCGGAAGCAGCACCGCATCCACCACTTCCTGAATGGTATCGGCGAGGCGAACCTCGATGTCCTTCTTCGCGGCGTCGGACATCTCCGCTACGTCGTGCCGGTTCCGGGCCGGGACGATCACCATCCGTACCCGGGCGCGACGGGCCGCGAGCACCTTTTCCTGGATCCCGCTCACCGGCAGGATCCTTCCCGTCAGCGTGATCTCGCCGGTCATGGCTACGTCCCGCCGCGCGGGGCGCTTCGTCAGGAGCGAGGCAAGCGCGACGAGGATGGTGATGCCCGCAGACGGGCCGTCCTTCTGGATGGCGCCGGAGGGGACATGGATGTGGATGTCGTGATGCTCGAAGAAGTCTTCGGGGATGCCGAAGACGGACGCGTTGCTCCGGATGTAGCTCAGGGCCGCCTGAGCCGACTCACGCATCACGTCCCCGAGGGAGCCGGTGATGATCAGCTCCTTCTTGCCTTTCATCTGCGCCGCTTCGACGAAAATGATGTCTCCGCCGCTTTCGGTCCGGACGAGGCCGGTGGCCACGCCGACGCGGTCCCTTTCCTCGATCACCTCGAAATGATACTTGCTGCGACCGAGGTAACGCTCGACGGCGTCGGGAGATACGAGCATCGTCCCGTGCGCTACCTTTCCGTCCACGGACTCGCGGGCGATCTTGCGGCAGATCGTAGCGACCCGGCGCTCCAGGTTCCGGATCCCCGCCTCGCGCGTGTACTCCTGGATGATCTTGGCGATCGCCTCGTTCGAAAAGGCCACCTGCGTCGGGGACAGGCCCTTCTCCCGCACCTGCTTCGGGCAGATGAACCGGGAGGCGATCTGCAACTTCTCTTCCTGGGTGTAACCCGTGAATTCGATCACCTCCATACGGTCCCTCAGCGCGTCCGGGATCGTATCGAGCACATTGGCGGTCACGATGAACATTACGCTCGAGAGGTCGAACGGCACGTCCAGGTAGTGGTCCACGAACGTGCGGTTCTGTTCGGGATCGAGCACTTCGAGCAGCGCAGACGCCGGGTCGCCCTTGAAGTCCCTGCCCACCTTGTCCAGTTCGTCGAGCATGATGACCGGGTTCGCCGATTCCACGCGGCGGATCTCCTCGATCACCCTGCCGGGCTTGGCGCCCACATAGGTGCGACGGTGGCCACGGATGTCCGCCTCGTCCTTGAGCCCGCCCAGGGCTATGCGCGTGAACGTTCTTCCGAGCGCGCGGGCGATCGATCTGCCGAGCGAGGTCTTGCCCGTTCCCGGAGGGCCGGCAAAACAGAGGACCGAGCCCTTGGTGTTGGACCGCAGGACCTTCTTTTCCATTGCCCGCCTGGCCGCGCCGCGCACTTCGTCGAGCTTGAACGGCTTTGCGATGTAGTCGAAGGCGCCCTTTTTCACGGCCTCGATCGCCGACGGCACCGTCGCGTATCCGGTCACCATGATGACCCGGGTATCGGGGTGGCGTACGCGCACGCGATCGAGCAGCTCCATGCCGTCGATCCGGCCCATCTTCAGGTCCGTGATCACCACATCGAACTCCGCCGCGTCCAGTTCCCGGAGCGCCGCCTCGCCGTCGGCCGCGGTGGCCACGTCATAGTCCTCTTTCGCAAGCACATGGGAGAGGTTCTTCCGCGCAATCTCCTCGTCATCCACCACGAGGACGCGCGGTTTCCGGTTCGTCATCAGCACCTTGACCGCAAGGTGCTCCATGACGCGCTCCTTGATCCGGTTGAGTCCGAAATGGTTCTCGTTCAGGATGTGTTCGGCCCTCGGGATGTCGAGATTGTCCTCGGTCTTGAGGTTCCAGGGGAGGGAGATCAGATAGTCGATATAGGTGACGCCGATCGTGTATTCAGCCGCAGACTGGTTTATCTTCGACAGGACCGCCAGCTCCTGTTCGGCAATGCGCTGAACCGCAGCAGGCATTTTTGCCAGCGATACTTTCTTGCGCAGGTCTTCAATGATGACTTCCTGCTGATCGTCGTTTGAGCTCTTGAAGAATTTCATGGTCGGCAGCGGATGGTAGATTTGAGTTGCATTTTACAACGTCCGACGATTTCATGCAACATATAAAATTTCTTTTTAAATTCAATGTGTAATGCCTGTAGCAGGAAATAGCATTGCAAAATTTAACGTCTTGTATCGCATTTGCCCAGTGTAGAAATTTTAAAAACAATTCTAAATCAATTGCTTATAACATTTCCCCGTTCTGGCATGTATGTTGAAATATACATTAGTAAATAACCGAAAGGAGGTAAGGAGCCATGAAAACCTTACTCAAGAAATTCGAGACAGCGATGGTTGCAGCGAGCTATGCGGAAGCTGGTGAATTCGAAACGGCACGGCAGATCATGAATGAGGGGCGCGTTCGGAAGAGCGATCGTCCGACCCAGAGACCGGCGGCGAGAAAGGAAGTTCGCGCCGACTGAGCCGGGAGCGGTTCAGGCCCTGAAAAGCCGGATCAGAAAATGCGGGGAATCGCATGGAAAACAAGCTGAACAAAATGATGAAAAAAATGGAAAGCGCCCTTGCGGCGGTTTCCTTTGCAGAAGAGGGGGAGCGCGAGGCGGCCGAGTCCTTTATGAGGGAAGGCCGTCGGGTGCTCCTTGCGCTCAGGCAGGGACGGATCGATGGAAAAACCGTAAAGTATGCCGTCAACTCGTCGAAGCGGATCGGCGCGGCCATCGATCTCCTCTACGTCTCGTCCACCACGGCGCTGGCCGATCCCGGGCTCGAGGCACTGCAGCGTGAATTGGCGGACGAGGGCATTACGTACCGGGTGATCCGCAGATCGGGGTGCCTCAAGAAGGCGGTCATCGATTATACGAACCGGGAAAAAGAGATCCTCTTCGCCGTGGTCGAGTCGCCCAGCAGCCTGGACGAGGACTGCAACAAGAAGGACACGATGCTCTCCGAACTGTGGCAGAAGCTGAAATGCCCGCTCGTGGTGGTGATGGACGGGGCAAGGGCGTGAGCAGAAATATACATTACTGAGGTGTAACTATAGCAACGTCGTGGAAGGGCACGATTGGTTCGTTAAAATCATTCAAGGAGGAATCATCATGGCAACAAGCAGTAGCAAAAAGAAGCCGGTGACCGCAATGATCGTCCTGGGAGTAATCTCCCTGGCGCTCTACGCGGCTCTCCTGCGGAATCAGGATGTGGTGAACAGCATGTTCGGCAAGGGAGGCATGTACGCCCTGCTGCCGATCGTCACGGCGTTCTTATTCTCATTTGTTCACGGCACGTTCACCGGGCATTTTTGGACCGTTCTGGGGGTCGAGGCCGCCAGGAAGAAAAAGGAGGTAAAGTAAGATGCATGACATCACTGCCAATTTCATCAATCTCGACACCATTACGCTCCTCTACCTGTTCGGGGTCGGCTTTGTGGGCGGCCTCGTCAGCGGATTCATTGGTTCCGGCGGCGCCTTCGTTCTGACGCCGGGCATGATGAGCCTGGGGGTCCCCGGGCTCGTCGCCGTGGCGAGCAACATGTGCCATAAGTTCCCCAAGGCCCTCGTGGGCGCGATCAAGAGGGCCAAGTACGGCCAGGTCGATGTGAAGCTGGGCATCGTTCTCGGCATCTCGGCCGAAGCGGGCGTGCTCTATGGAGCAAGCATCCAGGAAAAGATCAAGGCCTCCTTCGGCGATGCCGGGTCGAACCTTTACGTCAGCGTTGCCTTCGTCGTGATCCTCGCGACGGTCGGCGGGTTCGTCCTCCGCGACGCCTGGAAGACCTACAAGTCCGGCAACACCCATGCGGAAGAGAAGGCGGGCAGGCTCGCCCGGTGGGTGCAGTCCATCAACATCCCCGGAACCATGGTCTATTTCAAGAGCATCAATGCCCGCGTTTCGGTCCTGTTCACGATCCCCCTCGGTTTTGCGACGGGCATGCTGGCGGCGACCATCGCGGTCGGCGGGTTCATCGGCGTCCCGTCCATGATCTATGTGCTGGGCGCGCCGAGCCTGATGGCTTCGGCCACGGAGCTCGTGATCGCCTTCGTGATGGGCCTCGGCGGCTCCTTCAAGTACGCCCTCCACGGCCTCGTCGACATCCGTCTCGCCATGATCATCCTGGCCGGCTCGCTTTTCGGCATCCAGCTCGGCGCCATCGGGACGACCTATGTGAAGCCCTTCATGATCAAGGTCGTGATGGGCTTGATCATGGTGATCGTGCTCTTCAGCCGCGGTTTGATGGTACCGGTCTATCTCTCCCAGCTCGGGCTGATCTCCAAGCTCGGCGACGCCACGGTCAAGTTGCTGAAGACGACCAGCTTTGCTATAATGATCTTCGCATTGCTGCTCGGCGCCTTCATCGTCCTTCGTGCGATGTGGCAGGGCAAACAGGCCGAGAAACTGCAGCATGCTGCGGGGGCCCTGGAGCATGGGGAAATATAAAAAGATCCTTGTTGCTGTCGATGGTTCTGAATCAAGCCGGAACGCGCTTCTGCAGGCGTTCCGGTTTGCTGTTGATGAGAAGTGCTGGATAACCGTCACGTCCGTGGTGCCTCCCTACGACGGCGAGATCGAGACCATTGGCGTCAAGGACATCAGGGCCGCCCTGAGAAAGCCCTGTGAGGATGCCCTGCGTGACGCACGGAAATTCGCCGAGCAGGAGCGGGCGCTGATCAAAACGGTCTGCGAGGAGGGCGATGCCCACGAGCGGATCGTGGACCTGGCCGATGCCGAGAACTGCGACCTGATCATCATGGGAAGACGCGGCCTCCGTCCCGTCGAGCGCATGCTCGTCGGGCGGGTGACGGCCCGCGTCATCGGCCATTCTCAGCGGGACGTGCTGGTCGTGCCGAACGGGACGAAGGTCGGCTGGAAGACCATCGTTATGGCCACGGACGGGTCGAAGTACAGCGACCTTGCCGCGAAGCGGGCCATAGCGTTCGCTCAATCCTACGGCGGTGAGCTGAAGGTCCTCTCCGTCGTGGATGTTCCCACCGAATTTTATGCGGAGGCTCCGCAGGCGGTCGAGGACCTGATCAGGAAGGCGAAGGGGTTCGTGGCCGAGGTAAAGAGCCAGTCCGAGGCCGCCGGTGTCAGGGCCGAAACTTTCGTGGGCGAGGCCGAGGCCCACCAGGCGGTGAACAACCTGGCCCAGGAGCAGAAGGCCGATATGATCGTCATCGGCTCCCACGGCCGCACGGGGCTGAGACGTCTTTTGATGGGAAGCGTGGCGGAAAAGGTGATCGGCTATGCGACCTGCCCGGTGCTCGTCGTCAAGTCCTGAAGGAGCAGCCGGCAAATGCACGAGGCTGAAGGGTCATTCCCTTCAGCCTTTTTTGGCGGCCTGCACCCGGGGCTGCTTGCGGTACGCCGGCCGAGGACAGCACCCGGCAAGCAAGAGAGCGCGCCCGGCATTCTCATCGGCTCTTCATGAGCCTGACCCTGACGGTCATGAGGATCACGAACGGCGCCCAGGGAATGATAGGATTCGGAGAAATGACAGTAAGGATGGTCCGGAGGCCGACCAACCGGGAGCCGCGGTTGGGGATATCGTGTTGCTATGCCCTCGCTGAGGACACCCTGTTTCTTCCCCGGTGTTTGGATTTGTACAGAGCTGCATCGGCGAGCTTTACGAGGCTGTCCATCGTATCGACGGCCGTGCAGCAGCTGGCGACGCCGATGCTGAGCGATATGCCGAGCGATTTCCCTGACGCGTTCAGCGCGATCTCAGCGGCAGCGGAGCGGATCTTCTCCGCAATCTGCCTGGCGCCTGCAGGTGCGGTCTCGGGCAGGATGATCATGAACTCGTCTCCCCCGTAACGTCCCAGGATGTCCGTCTTCCGGAGCCACCGTTTCAGTGAAGCCGCAACTGCCTGGAGCGCTCCATCGCCCGTGGCATGGCCGTGCGTGTCGTTGATCTTCTTGAACCTGTCGATATCGCAGAGGATCAGGGACAGATCATTACCGTACCGCTGCGCACGTTCGATCTCGGATTGGAGGGCATCGCTGAGCGCCCGGCGGTTCAGGAGGCCAGTCAGGCTGTCAGTCGTCGACAGGCGGTTCAGGTTCACGATCAGCAGTCTCTTCTCTTCCTCCGCCCTTTTTCGTTCCGTGATGTCCCGGGAATATTGGATGACATGCGATACCCGCCCGTCGCGGTCGAATATCGGATAGGTGCAGATCTCGATCCACGCGTCCGTCATGCCCGGTGCGGCGACCATCTTCTCTTTGACGCAAGGGTTCGCGGACAGGAATGTCTTCTGAACCACGCATTCTTCGCAGGTGCCGCTTTTTTTGTACAGCACTTCATAGCACGTCTTCCCTAAAAGCTCCTGGGGCTGTTTGTCCTTGGTCCGCGCATAGGCACCATTGAATTTGACGATGCGGTACTCCCTGTCCACAATGCAGAAAGGGTCGTGGAAACTGTCGAAGATGGTGTCCAGAAAAGTTTCCGAGCGGCAGAGTTCCTCCTCGGTCCGCGTCCGATCCTGGATCTCCTTCTGCAGGAGCTCATTGATGGCATGCAATTCCTCGGTCCGTTCCAGTATTTTTTTCTCCATCTGCTCGTGATGCATTCGCGATTCCTCTTCCGTCCGACTGCGCTCAGTCATGTCTCGGATCTCGGTGATCACGATGCCGTACACAGCGAGACCCGCCAGCATGAGCACGCGGGAATATACCGTGTGCAGGGAAACGTCAAAAAGCAGCAGGCTCAGAAATCCACTCTTATGAAATATGAAGGCATCAACGGCGGATTGGACGGTCCAGAGGAAAAAGACGGCTGCGAGGGAGAGAAGAACGACTTGGCGTCTGTCTTTCATGCCGCCTCCATATAATTTCTGGTATCACCATAATTAGCAGCAAAATGCGTGCCTTCTTATGATTCTTTATTTATTGTGTGGTTATCAGACACTGTCCTGATTTGGACCATGTTAAAACACCAGAGTTTGGTAATTTAACTGACAGCGCCTCCCATAGGTTCCGACGGGCGGGCAGATCTGTCCTTCTGTAATGATCGGGCACAGAAGGCATTACTTGGGCGGAGAGCGGGTCGTTCGATCGCGCCGCAGGCCTTTACTCCTAGGCCGTGATGTTCCGTGCAAAGTCGGCTCAAGGATGCATCTATCAGGATTTTTCTGACTTGCGCTTGGGTCTTTTCTTGTGGTACTGTGGGCCATGTCGCTCAAGAAAAAGATCGCAATCAGCTTTCTTACCAGCTCTGCCATCATCGCTATCCTCGCGGCATTCGAATATTTGAGCTTCACCGAGATCAAGCGCGAGATCCGGTATCTCGAGATCACGGATACGATCAGCCGCAAGTCGCTTCAGCTCAGACGGCACGAAAAGAATTATTTCCTGTACAGCCCGCGGCAGGCCGACGAGGAGTCCGCGGCGGTCCGGGCGTACCTGGCCGAATTGAAAGTCCTGCTGATGCAGAACCCGGAGATCGACCAGGCGGACAAGCTGTCCCTGCGGAGCAGCATCGGCGAATATGAGCGGCACTTCAATACCATCGAAGGATCGGCAAAACGTCTCACCGATCTCTTTGCCGGTACGAGAGCGGCGAATCGGAGCGATGCCCGGTTTCTCGCCCTCGTGGAATCCACGTTCCTTGAGCAGCCGTCGCGGGCCGCCGGTTTCCTTGAAAAGATTTTTTCGCTTCCCCGGGGTCACGCGCTGGTCACCGGCCTCCAAGAGCTCGATGCCGAGATAATGGCGCTCCGGAAGACCGGGGAGGACATCCTGGTCATCTCAAAGGACCTGGATAAGATCGCGCGGGAAAAGACCGAGACCGTGATCCGCGTCTCGCAAGTCGCTATCCTGATCTTCTTTCCCGTGTTCTTCATTGTCGGCATAGGCATGCTGTTTTTCATCAGCACGAATGTCGTGAGGAGGCTGAGGCTCCTGATCAGCGTCGTGGAGAGGACCGGGCGGGGATCCTATCCTCACTTGACGGAACCCGGTTCCCCCCGCACGGAGCATGATGAGGTGGGTGTGCTGATCGGGAAGTTCAATGACATGGAGGATCAGCTTGCGCAGCGCGAGACCGAGCTCGATCGCAAGAACAGGGAGCTCATGCAGACCAGGAAGCTCGCCGCCATCGGCACGCTCGCGTCGGGCATCGCGCATGAGCTCAACAACCCCCTGAACAACATCTATCTCTCCGCTCAGATCCTGCAGAAGGAGGCCGGTGATGCCAGCTCCGGCGAACTGAAGGAGGCGGTTGTCGATATCGTGGGACAGACGGAGCGGGTGAAGCGGATCGTTGGAGACCTCCTCGAGTTCGCGCGCGGCAGGGAGCCCCAGTTCCGCGAGGTAGAGCTGACGGGGCTGATCAGGGACGCCTTCCGGCATATCGGCAGCAGCCGCGATCTCGCCAGAATACGGTTCTCGCTGGAGGCCCAGCCGCCGCAGATCGTGGTGTCGGCCGACCCGGTCCAGTTGGAGCAGGTATTCACGAATCTTTTTCTGAACGCCGTCGACGCCATGCAGGGGCAGGGCGAGCTTGCAGCGTGGGTGGAAAAATCCGGTGAAACCGTGGTGTTGCGGGTCAGCGATACCGGCAGCGGTATCGCCCGGGAATCCGCGGACAAGATCTTCGAACCCTTTTTCACGACCAAGGACAAGGGCACCGGTCTTGGACTTGCCATCGTCTATAATATCGTTAAGAAGCATTACGGCGATATCGTCGTGGAGAGCGAAGAGGGGAAGGGGACAACGTTCACGATCACGCTGCCGGCGGAAAAGATATAAACAGGGATCGGGACGTGGCTAGAGCTGATCGTTGCGGAGGGAACGGGAAAGACGCTTTGCCGGACGTATCGGTGAAAACCGTGTTCATCCGCGTCCCACTCCGGAAGGAATTTTCGTTATGGCATTCAAGATATTGATCGCGGAAGACGAAGACATCACTCTGAAGCACCTGCTGAACGCGCTCCAGAAGGAGGGCTACCAGGCAATTGGCACGCAGAACGGCGCGGACGCGCTGCAGAGGATCGAAAAGGACCATTTTGATCTTCTGATAGCCGACATCAAGATGCCGGGTATGACGGGGATCGAGCTGCTCGAGCGGATCCGGGAGCGGCAGATCGAATCCGAGGTGATCATCATCACCGGCTTCGGCAGCATCGGCTCCGTGGTCGACGCCATGAAAAAGGGCGCCTACGATTACGTCACCAAGCCCTTCAATCTGGATGAGCTGCTGCTCAAGGTCAGGAAGATCCTCGACCAGCGTGCGCTCAGGAAGGAGAACGTCGCGCTCAAGGCGTACGCGGACCAGGATAAGAAGGTATCGATCATCGCCAAGAGCGAACCCATGAACAACATCCTGTCCGTGATCGAAGGCATGAAGGACTCCGACTGCAACGTGCTCCTGACGGGCGAGACCGGCGTCGGCAAGAGCCTCCTCGCCAAGATCATCCACTTTACGAGCCGGCGCCAGGGCATGCCTTTCCTGTCCATCAACTGCGCGACCCTGACCGAGGAACTGCTCGCGAGCGAACTCTTCGGGCACGAGAAGGGCGCCTTCACCGGCGCGGTCAAGACCAAGCAGGGGCTGGTGGAGATAGCCGACACGGGGACACTGTTCCTCGACGAAATCGCCGAGTTGGCCCCGAATCTCCAGGCCAAACTGCTCAAGGTGATCGAAGAGGGGGAGTTCTACCGCGTGGGCGGAACGCGGCCGATCAGGGTCGACGTGCGCTTCATCGCCGCCACGAACCAGAACGTGCGTACGGTCATCGCGGAGGGCAGGTTTCGCGAGGATCTCTATTACCGGCTGAACATCATGGAAATATTCACGCCGCCCCTCCGGGACCGGCGCGACGACATCGTCCCGCTCTGCACTTATTTCCTCGAGAAGCACCTGCCGCGGTCGCGCAGGAAGATCGCAGGGTTCACGAAAGAGGCGATGCAGGTGCTGCTGCACTACAGCTTCCCGGGGAACGTCCGCGAGCTCGAGAACATCATCGAGCGCGCCATCATCCTCGAAAAGGGGACGCTGATCACTCCCGAGAGCCTGCCCCAGACGATCAAGATGTTCCAGATCGAAACGATCGAGCCTGACAAGATCAAGACCATCGATGAACTGAACAGGGAATATGCCGGGAAGGTCGTTGAACTGTTCGGCGGCAACAGATCCCGGGCGGCGGAGGTGCTCGGCATTTCGAGGACGAGCCTGTGGAGGATATTGAAGGATGAAAACGGCGACCAGGACAGCTGACGAAGTTATAATCCTAACCCGGACAAGCCGGATCAAAACCAGAAGCTAAAGGCGTCTCTCGCGGAGCACGCAGAGTTTAAAACCAAAACCCGAAAGTCTTTCATGGCGAATTATTTTTTATTTTCTCTGCGCCTCTGCGAGAAATTTTCTTGCCGTTTTGTAAAGAATTCGATTTGTTACTTACTAATGATACATAACAGCCCCGCTGTAAAACTCATCCCGCCCAGCATTCATACGCTCAGCATACATCTCTTGATGCGAAAGATAAAACCCGCAGAATGCTTGACAAAACCAACCCGCTGATTATACTTACCTTATGCTGGCAAGTCAGAATCTTCATCGCTTAGATCCGGCACCCCGGTCTAAAAGGGTTGCAGTGACGGGAGTATTGAGCAAAGCGAGGGAATCTCCGTTCCTTTGTTTCAACAGGGAAAGCCTCGAGACCATCCTGCCCCACCGCGGAGCGGCACTCAGAAAGATCGACGGTGCTCTGTATTGTTCCAGTTCGCCGAATCTCATGACAGGCGTCAAGGGGATCAGTATTGACGACCCCGACCTTGAGGGCCATTTCCCGGGGGCTCCAACCTACCCGGGGTATGCCCAGGATGAATTTGCCTGTCTTGTAGCCGCGGCACTGATCCCGATGTCGGTGAAAGGGCTGGACCGTGATCCCTATGTTGTCCAGAAGGTCGTACGATATAAGAAGAACGCCGGCCCTGGCGATACCCTGTTCGCTGACGTCAGGCTGCTCGGAAGAAAATCGAAGTTTTTCATATTCTCTGCGGAAATCAGGAACCAGAAAGACGAGGTCATAGCAGAGTATGAAAAGATCGTCGGCGCCGCATGAACGAATGGTCTTGCAGCACGAGATTTTCCGAGTCAGCCATCCGGGACAGTTCCCTGAGATAAAAATGCTAGTTCAGGATAGCATCCTCCGGTAAATTAGCCACGCTGATATTTCACCTTCCCCGTTCCGAGCCTCTGAAACTTTCTCCTCGTAATTCACGATTGAAAAATCAGTCCTTTGTAACCGCGTACAACTCCCTCTGAGGTATGGAAAGGATCGTTGGGAGCGAAGCAAGGATCTCTTGAGAATAATCAATGCAGCGCTGTTCCATATTTAAACACATCAAATAATTCTCTGAAAGCCGCTTTAGGGGAGGCAAAATATCGGACATAAAGCATTTCAGCCCCGTTAATAAAGGACTCTGACCATCTTTCCCTGCTTCTATCCTATCCTGTTTTCTCCATCAGTGTTCACGTGCGTTCAATTCTGAAACGGAACAAATTCCATAAAATATTAAATAGTTCATAAATACAGTATGTTATGCGTTGGCATCGCTATTGCTAACATATAATACAGAAATGCGCTGGTAAAGGAGGTTGGACACATGGGAAAGAGACAGTTGCTGTTCGTGACCTACCGTGATGAGAATCTCGAAGAGGGGGTGTCCTACGCCGTCGAACTCGCAAAGGCGATGTATGAGGACATCACGCTCCTGCTTGTCCAGAAGAAGAGGAACCTAATCGACAAGTTCGAGACGCTTATGACGGCTGTCACCTTCGCCGAGGCCGGCGAGCATGATACGGCGCGTCAGATCATGGCCGGCCCTGCTCCTGAGGCGACCGAGCGGTCGAGGAAACTGGTCGAAAAGCTCGTGGTGACATGCGCTCAGGAGGGGATTACCGTGAAGGTCCAGGACACGGACCTGGACGCGGTATCTGGTATCCGGACTTATCTGAAGAGCCATGCGGGGATCGATAAGGTTGTGCTGAGCCCGCTGATCACCGAGTCGGGGAACGTCACCGCGAAGGACCTGAACAGGCTGGTCAGGACCGCCTCGCGGCCGATCGTCACCATGACCCGCCAGGCGGCATTGGTGTAATACGGAAAATCCGGGACCGGGATCTTCACAAGGGCATCCAGAGGAACGTGAAGAAGGATTTACCGCAGAGGACACAGAGCACACCGAGGAAGATGTTCATCTTTCACGAGGGAGCAGTTCTCTGAACCCTCGGTGATTTCGGTTGCTGAGAGATAAATTTAACCTGCGAAAAGGAGTAAGACAAATGTACCTGTACCTACCTGTGGCACTGACCAGCATCAATATCCTGATCCCTGTCGGGCTCGGGCTCGCTGTGGGCCTGCTTTCCGGCCTATTCGGCGTGGGCGGCGGATTCCTCATGACGCCGCTCCTCATCATGTTCGGTATTCCTTCGACGGTGGCGGCGGCGACCGATTCGAACCAGATCGTGGCGGCCTCGACGTCCGGCACGTACGCGCATTGGAAGGTCGGCAACGTGGACTTCAAAATGGGATTGTACCTCCTGGTGGGCGGCTTCGCCGGAGGGATCGTCGGCGTGCAGGCGATCAAGCTGCTCCACGCCATGGGCAACGCCGATTTCGTCATCAAGATGACATACGTGTTCATGCTCGGCATCGTGGGCGTGTACATGTTCATCGAAAGCCTGCAGAGCATGAAAAAGAAAAAGGATACCGCTGCAGCGGATGAGAAGGAAGAGACCGAGTCCGCCGTGGGCAGGTTCCTCAAGTCCCTGCCCTTTCAGACACGCTTTGAAAAATCTGGCATCACCCATTCGATCCTCGTCCCGATCGTCCTGGGCGGTTTCGTGGGCGTGCTCGCCGCGATCATGGGGGTGGGCGGCGGGTTCCTGATGGTGCCGATCATGGTCTACATCCTCCGGATGCCGATGCACGTCGTGGTCGGAACGAGCCTGTTCCAGATCCTGTTCACCTGCATCGAGGTCACCTTCCTTCAGGCCTATACGAACCACAGCGTGGACTTCGTCCTCGCCGTGCTCCTGCTCCTGGGCTCCACGGTCGGCGCGCAGGTCGGCGCCGTCTTCGGCAGGAAGCTGAAAGCCGAGCAGCTCAAGATCCTCCTGGCGGGGATCGTGCTCGCCGTGACCGTCAAGATCGTGTTTGAACTAACGCTTGCACCTTCGTTACTACTTTCACAGGCAGGGGGACACTAATGAAACCGAATTTCAAATTTATCATAGCAGCTTTATTTGCAATCTGTATGCTGCAACTCGGCATTACCCATGACGCTTTCGCCATGCTTACGGCAAAGGCGAACCATGACCACATCACGATCGACTTCTTCTATCACGGCAGCACGGTGAGCGTACGGGGCGAGTCGGACCCCAATGTCGACCTGGTCATCAAGATGACCTCCCCCGAAGGCCATCAGGTCCTGAAGCAGAAGGGCAAGGTCGCCGGGGTACTGTGGATGAACGTGGGGCAGCTCAAGTTCGAGCAGACGCCTAATTTTTACGCCGTGTACAGCACCAGGAAGCTCGACGATATGCTCAGCAAGGAAGAGCAGGAAAAACATGTCATCGGTTATCCCGCGCTCGAAAAACATGTGGAGGTGACCCCGGTCACCAATGAAGAAGAGAAGGCCAAGTGGTTCGATGAATTCGTCAAGTTCAAGGAGGACTCCAAGGTCTATACCTCCGCGTTCGGCGGGATCACGACCAAGACAACGGCTGCCGGCAGGCAGGAGTACTACATCCTGACGGACTGGCCCTATCAGGCGGCGCCCGGCGATTACCTCGTCACGGTCTATGCCGTGAAGAACGGCAGCGTGGTGGAGCAGGCGGAGTCGAAGGTCAATGTGGAGCAGGTGGGCACGGTCAAAATGCTGGCGAACATGGCCAAGGACAGCGGCGCCGTCTATGGCTTCCTTTCGATCGGGATCGCGCTGACGGCGGGTTTCGGTGTCGGCATGATCTTCAGAAAGGGCGGAGGCTCTCACTGATATGTATAGCTCGATTGTCGTCGGATATGATGAATCAGCATCGAGTAAAGCGGCGCTGAAAGAGGCTTCGCTCCGGGTGAAGCAGCACGGCGGAAAGCTCTGCCTGGTCCACGCGGTCTATTTCGATCAGGAGGAGTTCGCTATCCTTCCCGAGCAGGTGGACAAGCGGTTCGCATTCGGCACGCAGGTCTGCATGACCGCGAAGAAGAACCTGCAGGACGAATTCGGTCTGAACGGGAGCGTCGAGTCCTACGTCTGCCAGGGCGAGCCGCCCGAGGTGATCCTGGAAACGGCGCGGGGAAAGAACGCCGACCTCATCGCGCTCGGCACCTACGGAAGGAAGGGGCTCAGACGGCTTCTGATGGGCAGCGTGACTTCCCAGATCATCCTGAACGCCTCCTGCGACGTGCTGGTCGTGAAAAAGGACTGCACCCGGTGCTCGGGAACGTACTCCTCCCTGCTGGTGCCTTTTGACGGGTCGGCTTCGAGCAGGAAAGCGCTGATCCGGGCCGGCGAACTCGCAAAGGAGGATGGTGGCGAGGTATCCGTCCTGTACGTCATCCCGCGGTACGAGGAGATGATGGACTTCTTCAAGACCGAGTCGATCAGCAAGAGCCTGTATCAGGAGGCCGAGAAGATCGCGTCGGTCGCGAAAAAGCTGGCAGCCGACATCGGCGTCCCGATCAAGGCAGTCGTCCAGGAAGGGCACGCGGGAGACAAGATCGTCGAGATGGCCGAACGGCTGAAGAGCGACCTCATCGTCATGGGGACCCACGGCTGGCGCGGCGTGAACAAGGCGATCATGGGAAGCACCGCGGACCGCACGATCGCCCATGCATCGTGCCCGATCCTGATCGTGAAGTAAGACACAAACTGACAAGCCTGCAAGCGTGCACGCTGTCGGATTAAGGAGCTGAAGAGATGAAAGGTTATCGGAAGGTCCTGATCGCATTGAACGGACACAAGCAGGTCCTCGAACAGGGGATTAGGCTCGCCCGGGACGAAAAGACCTGGATCACCGTGGTCAAGGTCGTCCAGCCCTTTGACGGCGACCTCAACCTGACCGGCATCAAGAACCTGCAAGACGTGCTTGATGACGGCGGTTCGGAGGCCGCCAGGCAGATCAAGAGCATCGCCGAGCGGGAGGGCGCGCTCATCAAGACCCGCCTGGAGCAGGGCGACGTACCGCAGCGCATCGTTGAGGTGGCCGAAGAGGAAAGGTGCGACCTCATCATCATGGGTTCGAAAAAGAAGAAGGGGCTCTTCAGCCGGCTCTTCGGCGACCATGTCGTCGAGAAGGTGATTGACCGCGCTCCCTGCCCCGTGTTTGTCGTGGGAGTGTAGGAGGCCGTGGCTATCCGCAGCAGAGGCTGCGAGTCGGGTTCCCGTAGCGCAGCTCTGCCCTGCATGCAGTACGGCGAGAGCATTGATATAAAGAAAAGAAGGTGCTAAACACGAAGACGGAAACGGGCCGGCAAGAAAGTGCATTGCGAGTTCCCCGCTCGGGATGAGCACGAGCCGTGCCGCTTCTGAAGTTTGTTCGAAAGATCTCAGCAGAGACCCCGCCCTCATCTTCCCGAAGAAGCACGAAGGTCATGCTTCCTCCACTGTTGAATCCCTGGACCCGGTCCCGCAAACTCGATCTTTCTGGATGTTTTTCGCCTCGTGAAAGTGACTATGATAATGACAAAATTCAATCGCCTGGTGATGCGCGGCTTCCTTGGCGCTGCCGAGCTTGAGACTCTGCACCGGGAGGCGAGCGAAGCGGGCGTCTCTGTGGAAGAGCTGCTGGTCCGGAAGGGTGTGCCTAAACACGAGGTCCTCTTCTGCCTCTCCGAGTATTACGGCCTTCCCTTCGTGGAATACGATGAAAGCGTTGTCGCGTCCTATTTTGTCGTCCTGCGACTCGACCTTGAGCATCAAAAGAAGGCGCTCTGGTTCCCCCTTTCCGTTCGAGAGAACCGGGCCGAGGTCGTCGCCTGCCGCCCCGAAGATCCGGAGGTGGCGGAGGACATCAAGAAGACGCTGGGTGTCGATCGGATCGATTTCCGGGTCGCCCTGGCAGCCGACCTCATCCGCATTATCGAGCACAATTTCGACGTGAACCCCAATTTCAGCATCTCGGGCGGACGGACGCCGCTTGCGCGCGTACGGACCCTCTTCGCCTACCGGCGGTCGACATATGCGCATTACCGTACGCTGTTCGCGAAGGGCAGAACCGGTCTGGCTTTTATCAGGACCGGCGTCGCCTTCATCGTCATCGCCCTCCTTTTCTTGCGTATGCTCGGCGCTAACTGGTACGTTATATTGGAAACACCGCTCCTGGTCGCCGGGATCGTCATGGTTTATGACGGGATCAAATGGTATCTGCCCTCGAGAGGGATCGCCGGCAAGCCGATCGACGCGACCCGCACGCCGGCGAGTTGGGGCTCCCGCGTTCTGCGTGACGATTTGAGCAGCGGACACGCTCTTTTCAGCCGCACGGGAGAGATGCAGGGAGCGACGGAGCTCCGGGCCGACTGGGAGAACCTGTCACCGGTCATGAGACGGAGATATCTGGCAAGCGACCGGACCGACATGGCGGAGGAGCGGACCTCGCTGGCCGGCCACCGTACAAAGCTTGCCAAGGCAAGAACGGGACTGGCATTTACCAGGACCGGCATTGCCTTCACCGGTCTTGGCATCGGGTTGATGAGGCAATTTCAAACAAGCGGGTGGACGGTCTTCGACGTTTCCCTCGTCATCGCCGGTGTCCTAATGTCCGCGGAGGGTCTCCACTGGTATTTCGGCGGCAGAATGGCGGGGATCGAAGGATACCGGTCCGTTCTCAACGTGCTCGATAAGGATACCATCTGGGACCTGACGTTTCCTCCCGGTCACAAACGCTCGGGTTCGAAGAAAGACAGGAACGGGCCGCCGGTCACGGCAACCCAGCTGCCCGGCATCTGGGCCACGACAGGAGTCGCCCTCGAACGCACGGTGCTCGCCGACCGCCGGGGCGTCATGGCCAGACTCCGCACCGTCATGGCAGTCGCGCGGACGGGTCTGGCCTACGTCAGGACAGGCATGAGCATCACTTCCGTGGGCGCGGGCCTTATGGCCTATTTCGGCACGGCTTCCCCGGGCTGGACGATCTTTAACACGCTGCTCATCGTCGTCGGTCTTGTGCTCATCGCTGACGGATATCGCTGGATTCTGCCCGCCGAACGCATGAGGAAACAATTCCCCTATTGTTACGGAGACATGGAGATAACCGTTCCCGATTACGGCAAGCCGGCCTTTTCCTGGAGGACGATTATTTTTAATCACTATGACGAATGATCTCGTAAATGACGAATTCGCGAACGCCGTGATCCGGCAGGAGTCGGAGTTTTCCCTTCTCGTGGACCGGGGGATTCTGAACCGGACGGAGCTTGAAGAAGCGGTCAGCATGGCTCAGGCCAGGGGAGTCGATCTCGAAAGGGTACTGCTCCGGGAGTTTGGCGTGACCAAGAGGCACCTGCTCGATGCGCTCGCGGCATACTATCGCTGCAAGTCCATTGAATACGACGAGCGCCTGCCCATTCCTCCGGAATTGCTCTCCGCCGTCAGCCAGGACTCCCTTTCATCGTACCAGTGGATGCCGGTGATGAAAGAGAGATCGGGGACCGTGGTAATCGCCGCGAGAAATCCCGAAAGTCCCGCGATGCGGAAGGACGTGAAAAAGTACATCAAGGCGGACCGGTACGAATTCAGGGTAACCCTTGATTCCGATATCCAATGGTACATTCAGGATTTTCTTCATGCGAAGGTGGGGCTTCTGATCGGCACCGAGCGGACGGGCCTTGCCTCCTGGCGGAACACGATGGCCCAGTGGCGCACGAGGATGGCCTGCTACCGGACCGACCTGGCAAAAGCCCGGACCGGCCTCGCCTTCCTTAGGTGGGGCCTTGGCACGATCGCGATCTCGAACATGCTCTTGAGATCGAAAGACATCGCCTATAACCCCGTCCTGTATTTCTCCGTGCTCATCCTCGGTGTTGCGATCTCCTTTTACGGGTTGCCGATCTATTTGAACGTCCGGAAATCCCGTCTTACACCGCCCGGGCACCAGACGCTCGTCGAGGTCACGGCTGCGACGATCCAGTTCCTGGAGAATTATCATTTTATGGAGGACACCGGCATCAGCCGGGAAACGCAGGGAACGATGCTTGCGCGGATGGGAGACTACCTTGCCGAACACAGTACCTATCTCAATCCGACGCCTTCCTCCAAGACGCGCACCATGTTCGCGCGCGAGCGGAATGTTCTGGCGGCCCAGCGGACGATCGCGGCCTGCTACCGGACCATTTACGCCCGGGCAAGGACCGGGCTTGCCTTCATCAGGACGGGGATATCGTTCCTGAGCATCGGCATCGGTATCATCAGCTATTTCGGCTTCGGCCTGCTCACATCGTTCAATCTCTGGCTCATGGCGGCCGGTGTCCTGATGCTCGTGGACGGGATGCTGTGGTACTGGCCCGTCAGGAAGGAACAGGCAGAGATTCCCAGGGGGATTGCCTATCCCGAGTGACCGGCGCACGAGTGTGCCGGCGGTATCGGAATCGGCGTTTTCACAGGTGGGGGAACACTAATGTATATCCATTCATTCTTACATTTCATACATTATGCTCGATATGCCAGACTAATGGGCAGTACGCGTTTCCTCGGAACGACGCTGCTCATGCTGTTGTTCAGCCTGCTTCAGCTTGTCAGCGCCAAACCGGCGCCGGCCATGCTCGAAGCAAAGGACGACCGCCATATCACCATCGACTTTTCCTTTTACGGCAGCATGGTGAGCATACGCGGGGAGTCTGATCCGGACACGGATACGAAATACCGCGGGTTGGATCGAACGGATCCGCTCCCCCCGGTTGCAATAAATAAGGACACTCATACAAGCGTTTTCTATCGGCTCAAGCCGGGGATCTTCCTGGTTCCGCGTATGAACCGGACCCCCAAACCGAAAAGCGTGTATCGGCTTTTTGCAAGGGCGCCCGGCGAAGGCATCTCCTCTTCTCTGTCCGGATGTATGGATTATTATGTGCACAACGTGAAAGGAGATGGCATTTACCATGTTTTCCATTAAGAGTCTTAAGCAGTTTCCCCATCCGATTTTCTCCGCCAGGCCTACCTGGAAGTGGTTCATTCTGATTAATGTTCTGATCGGCGCGACGATGTCCGCACTGGACGTCAGCATTGTCAACGTTGCCATGCCGACCCTGAAAAGCGAGTTCAATGTTTCCATGTCCCTCATCGAATGGGTGGCAATGTCGTACATGCTCACTCTGACTATCTTCCTTCCCTTTTTCGGAAGGCTCGCCGACATGTTCGGCAGATCGAGGCTGTATAATGCGGGATTTGTCGTCTTTACCGTAGGGTCGCTGTTCTGCGGAATGGCTACATCTGCCATATTCCTTATTGCCGCTCGTGTCCTCCAGGCAATCGGCGCCGGGCTTTTGCAGGCGAATTCCGTCGCGTTGATCACTCAGGCTTTTCCGGGGACTGAGCGGGGCAAGGCAATCGGCATTCAGGGAGCCGTACAGGCGATTGCCATGGCCGTTGGTCCTTTCGTGGGAGGCGTGCTGATCTCCACGATCGGTTGGCGTTCCGTGTTCTACATCAATATTCCGATCGGCATCCTTGGCACGGTCGCCGCCCTGTTTGTTCTGCCGCCCAATGAAAAAGCCGAGAAAAAAGAGTCAATCGATTATCTCGGAACGATATTCTTCGCGTCGGGCCTCGCATTTCTCGTGCTGGGATTCAACGAAGTAGTAAGCCTGGGATGGGGTTCGTACACCATCATTGTCTACTTCATACACGCCTGTGTCCTGCTCGGCCTGTTCGTGCTGACGGAACTGCGGGTTGCGCATCCGCTCATCGATCTGAAATTGTTCAAGAACAGCACATTCCTGATCGGCAATCTGACCGGCATGATGTCGTATTACGTTCTGTTTGCCGTCCTCTTCCTGATGCCGTTCTATCTCGAAAAAGTGCTTAATTACAGCCCGGTCTTGACGAGCACCCTTCTTATGCCTATTCCACTCGCCATGGCGCTCGTTGCGCCGTTTTCGGGCCATATCTCCGACAAATACGGTTCGAGGATCATGACGGCCTCGGGCATGATGGTGTCTGCACTCGCTTGTTTTGCCCTGTTGTTCCTGGGAGTTCGCTCACATTTTATCTTATTGATCGGTGAATTAGTGCTCCTGGGCGTCGGGATGGGCATGTTCACACCTCCCAACAACAGCGCGATCATGGGCGCCGCTCCCAGGGAAAAACTGGGCCTTGCTGGCGGTGTCTTGAACATGATGCGGTCCCTCGGGCTGATCTTCGGTGTTGATATTTCAGGCTTGATCTTCACCAAACTGGAGCATAAATACCTGGCTGATAAGGGGTATGGTGCTGTTCAGCATATTTTCAGCAATGGCAGCATCCCCGTCGAAATGAAGGACCACGCCTTCATGCGGGGCTTTATCGTGGTGATGGGCGTCCTCCTGGTGCTGAACGTGGTCGCCGCGGTTCTTTCAACTGCCAAGAAGGAAACCAAGGTGGACGCGGAAGCCGCGGAAGCAGCCAAGGAATTCGCGGAAGTTTGATTGTGATTGCCGGCTCCTGAATCCCGCCCCCCGGCCGAAAATTCCGGGGGCGGGACTTCTCTGAGGCGTGCTCTTAATTTATTTTATTCGGAGTTTTTATCATACTCGCATGAGATGCTCAACGGTACAAATTTCGCCATCAGGTATCAGTCAAGTGGAAGGGGACAAGATCCTGGTCACCGTGCCAAAAGAGGAGATCCGGGGGGTCCAACTGCGCCACGATTCAAAATCACGACACCCGTTTCTGCGGTTTCTTTCGGGTTTCGTCCTGGTGGTGACCGGCCTTGTCCTTGTCATCGCGGCATTCATCATGGCAGAAGGCGGTGTTTATCTCGTCAAAATAAGATCTCTTACGCTGGGAATCCCCATCGCGCCTCTCGTCATCTGGCTCATGGTCGGGGTCGGTCTGTGGCTTTTGATCGGGGTCTTCCGTGGGCGGTACAACCTCCTGATCAACGCTCAGAAAGGAATTCGCAAAATATTCTTCGGGGAGTCGGCAGATATCAGGGAAATAATTCGTTTCATCAGACGGGCGAACCAGGAATTAGGTTACCAGATAGACCTGTCCCTTACGGAGACCATGTACATTGCCGATCTTCCTTCCGAACACCAGAGAAGCACAGGAACCTGAGCGCCTATCCGCTTGAACTGTCGGGCGTCCCCGTACCTCCTTCCCGCGGGCTTTACGACGCAAATCCCGGTTGATCCCTGAAGTGACGAAGAACGGTGGAGCAGAAGAAAGGGCTGGGGCCTTCCTGACACGGCGCCACGCCGCGGCAAATTAACAGGTTCCCAAAAAAACGGTGATAGAGTATAATACTCGAAGCATGAAGATCGAGAAAAAACTCATTATTTCCAACAGTATCAACGCGGCGTTCATCATTCTGATCGGCTTCTTCGCCTTCCAGAACATGACGCTCGTCCTCACGAAGCTCCGGTTCGTGGAGATCGCCGACGATCTGAACGCGTCCTTTCTCACCATGAGGCTGTCGGAAAAGAACTACTTTCTCTACCGCGATCGGATGGCGCTGGGGGAGATACGGGAAAAGATCTCTGCTACCCAGGAAACCCTCGAAGCAGCGAAGAAAGACATCATTCCGGCAATCGGGGAGACTGACCTGGAAAAACTCCAGACCCTGCTCAAGGCCTATTCCGATACTATCGGCGAAGCGCCGAGCAAGAACCTTCCGGACCCCTATCTGGAGGCGAAGATTCGGTCGGCAGGGCGCAAACTGAAGGAATACTCCGATTCCATCACCCAGCTGGAGCGGCGGCGCGTAAACGAGATCATCCTGAGTTCGAAGAACATCCTGATCTTTTCCTTCTGGGCCATCCTTGCTTCGGCCCTTTTTATCAGCCATTTCATCTCAAAGAAGATCGTGCGATCGCTCAGGGCGATCGAAACGATGACGAAGTCCATCTCTGAGGGCAACTTCCACAAGATAGAGGGCTTCCGTACCCGAGACGAGCTCGGCGCGGTCATCACGGCCATCAATTCCATGTCCGAGGAACTGGCCCATCGCGAGGAAGAGATCATCCAGTCCAAGAAGCTTGCGTCCCTCGGCATCCTGACGGCAGGCGTGGCGCACGAACTGACCAATCCGCTGAACAACATTTCCATGATCGCCCAGACCTACGCGGAGGTGTACGAAAATCTGGGGGAAGAGGACCGGATCGATTTGATGCAGAAGGTGGAGGCGGAAACTGATAGGATCCGGCAGATCGTAAAAAACCTGCTCGACTTTTCCAAGCCCAAGGACGCGAACCCGCGGGAGGCCGACATCAATGTCGTGATCCAGAAGACGCTGACGCTGGTCCAGAACATGATAGATGTCTCCAATATCGAGACAAGCATCCGCCTCGGCGACGGGTTGCCGCATGTTTTCGTCGATGAGCACCAGATACAGCAAGTCCTCGTCAATCTCGTCACGAACGCCGTCCAGGCGACGTCCCCGGGCGGCAGGATCGTCATTTCGTCGAGGCCGGGAAAGAGCCGCGCGTCCACGGAGGTGACCGTGATGGACACAGGCAGGGGGATACCCCCCGAGTTCCTGCCCCACATCTTCGACCCCTTTTTCAGCACCAAGGGCGACGCTGGAACGGGGCTCGGTCTCTCGGTCAGTTATGGCATCATCAAAAATCATCAGGGCGAAATCCGAGTGGAGAGCAAGGTGGGGGTCGGAACTACCTTTACCGTGGAACTGCCGCAGTATGTCGAGAAGGGTGAAGAGGCCCCCTCCGGTTACTCCGCGGCCTCAGGGGTGAGGCAAAAGTAAAAGAGACCAGCATTGGCATCAGTAAGGTCCCGGCGAACCCGCTCTGCCGGGATTGCACGTTTGGCTGACCAAACAGGAGAGGAGACATACATGGCGAAGAGCAGAATCATGGTCATTGATGACGAAAAAATCGTGGGAGACATGGCAAGATTGTCGCTCGAGCAGGACGGCTACGTGGTCGAAACCTTCTTGAACGCCGAGCCGGCGCTCAAGCGGCTGCAGGACGAGAAATTCGACGTCGTGGTGACCGACTATAAAATGAAAGGGATCGACGGCATGGAGGTGCTGAAGACGGTCAAGGACCGCTACCCCGCTACCCAGGTCATCATGATCACCGCTTTCGCCAACCTCGACGCCGCCATCGAAGCGCTGCGACGGGAAGTGCATGATTTTTTCCCGAAACCGGTCAAGATCAAGGAATTGAAAGCGTCGATCAAGCGGGCACTGGAAAAGCAGGCCTGAGCCTTGTATCCGGACGCGGATGAAGTCGAAAGACTGTCCCGAAGGCATCTCGGCGCGGCATTGGCCATGGCACCGGTCCGCGTCCATCCGTTTGCAGGCGGCCCACTTATTATTTTGAGCTATGATGGCAATGCACCGACTGACCTCACAATTAAAATCGCTGTTCCGTTTTGCCGGCCCCCGCGGTCGCAGTCAGGATGAGTTCGGCCGGCTGTTTCATGACTTCCGCGAGGTCCTCGACCGGAACAACCGATCGCTCGAAGTGATCACCGAAATGGGCGATACGCTGGGAGGGGACTATCTCTTCGACATCCAGTATGTCAGGCGTTCCTACGGCGAACTGTCCGCGGCTGTGCAAGAATCGGTCAATGGCTTCGACACGCTCACGCGGGGCCGGTATCCCCGGCTTCGGCAACGGTTCATGGAAATAGACGCGCACATACGGCGTGTTATCGACGAGACGGTCCCCATGCCGGATGCACTCGTTCTTTTCTACGAACAGGTGAGCGGCGACATGTCGGCCGCCCTGGGCGGCAAGAACAACAACCTCGCCGAGATTAAAAATGCCCTCCACTTGCATGTCCCGGACGCTTTCGCGGTGACGACCCGCGCCTTCGACGCGTTCATGCGCCAGAACGGCATATTCGACCCATCTCAGGACGAAGGTTTTGCCGCTGAGCCTTCCCTTCCCGAAGTGCAGGAGCGGGTCCGGAAAGGGGCCCTGCCCCCGGAGCTCAGCCGCGCCCTCGAGAAGGCCGTCAGAAAAATCAAGTCGCGCTGCGGCGCCGGCTGCACACTGGCCGTTCGGAGCAGCGCCGTTGAGGAGGATGGCGAATTCTCCTTTGCGGGACAGTTCGAGACGGTCCTGAACGTTCCCTTGGAGACGGCCGCCGTGGACAAGGCCTACCGGGAGGTGGTGGCCAGTCTCTTCTCGGAGAAGGCTGCGGCGTATCGACGCAGGATGGGCCATGACATCCGGAGCATGAAAATGGCCGTGGCCTGCGTGGCGATGGTGCCTGCCTTGACAAGCGGTGTTGTGTACACGTCAGATCCCCAGGGAGATCCTGGAACCATGGTCATCAACGCAGCCTGGGGTCTGGGCACCGCGATCGTTGAAGGAGAGACGGACGCTGATCTTTTCAGGGTGAAAAAGGGCGACCCCCCGGAATTGATCGAGGAAAGAACGGGCGCCAAGGACACGATGGTCGTAATGGGGAACGAGGGCGTTACGTCGGTTGCAACGCCGGAGGACAAGCGCAGCCGGCCGAGCCTGTCCCGCACGCAGGTCACGGAACTGGCCAGCCTCGCTCTCCGGGTCGAACAACACTTCAAGGGCCCGCAGGACATCGAGTGGGCCCTTGACAGCCGTGGGGAACCCTATATTCTTCAGTCGCGTCCGCTCAGGCTGTCCCACGAGACGGCTCGCCCAGCGGACGCGGTTCCCGGCCCGCCCGCCGCGCGCATCGTTCTGCGCAACCGCGGTCTTGCCGTGTACAAAGGCGCGGCTGCAGGCCGCGTTTTCATTCTCAAGCAGGACAGTGAATTGGATGCCATCCCCCGGGGGGCCGTCCTGGTTGCCCGCCACGATTCGTCTCATTTTGTCCGAGTGATGACCGGCGTGTCCGCGATCATCACCGACAGCGGAACGCCCACGAGTCACATGGCAACCCTGTGCCGGGAGTTCAAGATACCGACGGTCGTCAACGCCGGGAATGCGACCCAGGTGCTGAGCCAGGGGCAGGAGATCACGGTCCAGGTGGACGGCGATGGCGCAACGCTGTACCAGGGTCTGGCCAAACCGGTGCTGGAACGGGCGCAGGATGACAGCGTGAGACTGGAAGAACTCCTCGAGTTCCGCAAGAAGCGGTACCTCCTCCGTTATATCGCGCCACTGAATCTTGTTGATCCCCTCCGCGACGAGTTTACGCCCAGGGCCTGCAGGACGATGCACGACATCCTGCGGTTCATCCATGAGAAAGCGGTAGCCGCGCTGATCGAAGGCGCGGAACGCGGGGTCAAGGCGGGAGCCGTGAAACTGGACCTGCCAATACCGGCGGATATTCTGCTGATCGATATCGGCGGCGGTCTGGACAATCCGCAAGGGAAGAAGCAGGTCGCCGCGGAGCAGGTCACGTCTCTTCCGTTGCGCGCGATCATCACCGGCATGACCAGGCCGGGGCTCTGGCGCTCCGATGCGGTGCCGCTCAAGGTCAACGATTTCATGGCGAGCATGCTGCGGGTGCCGGACATTACGACCGAGACTGGCGGACGGGTGGAGGCGAACATGGCCGTCATTTCGCGGGAGTATGCGAACATCAGCCTTAAATTCGGCTACCACTTCATCATCCTCGACTGCTATTGCAGCGAAAACACCAGAAATAACCATATTTATTTCAGGTTCGCCGGAGGAGCCACGGACATGACCAAGCGATCGAGGCGGCTGCAGCTTCTCGCCGCAATTCTGGGAGCGTATGGGTTCAACATCAAGACCAAAGGGGACCTGATCGTAGCCCGGCTCGCGAATGTGCCACAGGCGGACGCGGAGGGGCTGCTGGACCAGATGGGAAGGCTTTTTTCCTATACCCGGCAGCTGGATGCTGTGCTGTATGATGATGCCGCCGTTGATCGTTATGCCCGTGATTTTCTGGACGGGGTCTATGACTTCTGACCTTCGCGGAACCGGCCTGAGAAGAAATGTCTGACCAGGAACGGAAAAAAAGTGTAACCATCAGGCGGTCTCTCATGGCCGTCCTCCTGCTGGCGGCATTTTCATCCGGTGCGTTTATCGGCAGGGCCACCGGGATTCTCGGCGGCATATACGAGAACAGCAGCGACGAGAGTGACGAAGTTGCGACGGACAGGCCCGGAGAATTCAGGTTCGTACACCCCTTATCGGGACGCAAGAACCCGGACCGGGTGCAGGCCCGCGGGGACCTCAAGCCGTTCCGGTATAAGGTTGCCGCGCTTATTGAAAGCAAATTGCGGGCACATGACGCGTCAGCCCTGTCGGTGTATTTCCGCGACCTGAACGGCGGCCACCACTTCGGCATCCGGGAAAACGAAACCTTCTCCTCCGAAAGCCTGTTGAAGCTGCCCTTGATGATCGCCTACTTCAAATGGTCGGAGTCGGATCCTCTCGTTCTGAAGAGAAGGGTCGCCTACACAGGGAACATCGTCAGAGAAGAACGGCCTGTCGAGAGTTCCTACCAGCCGCTCGAGGCGGGAAAGTCCTATACTGTTGATGACCTGATCTTCAGGATGATCGTCCATGACGACGCAGATGCCCACGCGTTGCTCGCGGCCAATCTGTCCCCGGGCTACCTGGACAGGATATTCAAGGATATCTACGTGAACTACGATCCGGGGAAAAAAGACTCCCCGGTGCCTTTCAGCGCCTATGCATCGTTCTACCGTGTTCTGTACCGTGCCTCGTATCTGAACAAGGAGACGTCGGAAAAAGCGCTGCACACTCTCTCCCGGTCGGTGTTCAAGAGCGGGATGGTCGCAGGCATCCCCTCCAACGTCGATTGCGCGTTCAAGTTCGGCAGGAGAATGATCGATGAAGGCCCGGGCAGCGCAGACAGTGATGGACGCTTGACGCAGCTCCATGCGTTCGGGATCGTCTATCAACCGAGCCGGCCTTATCTCATGGGGGTGATGGCCCGCGGGGAAGATGCCGATAAACTGGTAGCCGTCATCCGTGATATCACAACGCTCATCTATGACGAGGTGGACCGTCAATCCCGGTGAAGGAAGGTACTGCATCAGTCTGTCTTGTTCCCGAAATCGTATCGGCAGCAGCGGGAGGGGGGCCTCTGCTAGGTCAGTTCAAAAGCCGTGACGATCGCAATGAGAGACAACAGAAGCAAGCCGGCCAGGAAGAAGATGTCGGCAGTTTTTTCGTACCGATCTCCATGCCGGGTCGCCCTCATTGATGCATATGACAGCAAACTGGCGGTAAGAAAAATCAGGATCACTACGCCGTCCATCTTGTCAATAATCCGCCCCACGCCGTTCCCCTTCCAGAGCTTTTTCAGCGAAAGGATCAAAAAACATAGCCCCAGGAGGTTTGAGGACGCCGGCAAGATGTGTTTCGATACATTCTTTCTGTCGTTATTTCCTGCGGTCATTGCTGCCCCCGATCTTGGTTTTTCCGGCTTTGGATCAGCAAACTCAATACCTGACGAAACCTGCACGGGCCACCGAAAAAACTGTTCTTTTGATGAAACGTTCTGTTAAAAATGCCATCCCTTCGCGCGGCTGATCCTGCGAAGTCGAGTGCGTAAGCGAGTTCCTCTTCAAGCCGGCCGATGGATCGTGGTCCATCTGTCGCAGGTTCAATAACTTCGTCTGCTCCGTTTTTATTCAATCACCTTGTCTCTTCCCTCAAGTGGCAATTCTACCGCCACCACGGTCCCGTGCGCTGGCGTGCTGCTGACGTGGATTTTTCCGCCGTGGGCTTCGACGATCTTCTTTGCGATGGGCATACCGAGGCCCGTCCCGTCGGGCTTCTTTGTATAAAAGGGGACGAAGATATGCTCGAGGGTTTCCGTGGTCATGCCCGAACCCTGATCAGCAATCCTGATGGTGAGTTCATGGCCATGCGCCGTCATGCTGATCGAAACGCTCTGCCCCCTCTCCGATGCGTCAATACCGTTGAGAATAAGATTGACGAGTGCTCGTTCCAGTTGACAAGTGTCGGCCCATCCGTTCACAGGAAGGGACGGCAGGTCAATTGAAAGGGCCACCGACCTCTGATCGCCCCTCATTCTGCACGAGTCGCCGGCGCGTTGAACGAGGTCTCTTATATCGAGCCTTTTGAAATCCAGGTATACTGGTTTGGAAAAATCAAGTACGCTGGTCACGATATTCTCCATCTGCTCGGTAGCTTCCATGATCACCGTTGCCGCGTTCTCAGTCCTTCCCTTGCCTTCCCTGATGCGTCGGGCAAACCCGGCTATTGCGACGAGCGGGTTCTTGAGATCATGCACGATGACCGTCGTGATCCGTCCGATGTCCGCGAGATACCGTTCTTGTTCCAACTGCGCTCTCTGTTTTCTTTCACGATCGACCAGATATCCCGCTATCATGGCGAACAGTCCTTGCAAAAGGAGCGGCAGTAAACGGTTCGTCTCGTTCAGGGCCGAGCCGGGCCATGTCATGATAACGTAGGGAAGATAGAGAGCAAAGACCAGGAGGTAAGACAAGAGGGCCCCTCGCAGGCCATACGCGAGAGCGGCCAGAAGCACAGGAATATAGTACAATTCTCGGTAGATATTGTGAAGGGTCTGGACTGCCACCGCGGCGGAATAGTGCAGGTACGTGATGGCAAATGTAAGAGCCACGATAAGTAGCACAGGGTACTTCTTCAGGCGCATAAGGTGCATAAAATTCCCTCCTAAACTGTACCGGCTACCCACCGGTCATGACAGCAAAGAGAAGCGCGCCGAGGGGCTCCGGTTTCCGGCATCCGGTAAGGGTGCGGCAATCGCGGCATCGGAGAGGAGCAACATATCCCGAGACCGCTTCGATCTATGCAGACGTGGCCGGCCGCCGGCTCATCCGCACGGCGGCGTCACCTAGGCCGCGACGTCCGGGAGATACCCCTTCTATCTTGGCAAGAGCGCGCCATATTATGTTCTGGAGGTCGTCGCTTGTTTTGTTCCCGGAAACCGTCTCCGTCAGCGTCTTGCGGAGCGTAAGCATCAGCGGGTCCCTTTTGACGAACCGAAGGAATGTCTGAAGCTGCTGTTTCCCCCGGCCGATTTCCGATGCCGTACTCTGCGGCTTGTTATTCTTATAGTGCTCCTGCAGATAAATCAGGAACCACAGCTGGGTCATGTCGTAGAAAAAATCGAGTGTAGGATAGTAGCCGTACACTTGTTTGATTTGTTCTTCCTGGAACCCTGGATCGGCGGGGACATCGGGGAAAACGGCGACGAGCATCCCCTCCAAAAAGTCTTCATAGAAAAAAAAGGTGCCTGAAAACTGCCGGTGTCCGCAGCGAGGGCAGGTGATCGTGTTGAATTCCCATCGCTGCATGAGGGCCTTTACCTGCGGCGACCGGGAAACGTCTACCCAGGTGGCGACCCTCGCCCGATAACGACACCTGCAACGCGCACAATGAAAGATTTCGTTATTGTAAGCTTCAGCCTGAATGGTCGGCATAGGTTCACCCCCATGCATGGAAAGCAAAGGCCGACGACAATGCTGCAACAGGACAACCCTATTATTAATGGGGGAAACGCAATCGCTCGACGCGGGACCACACGCGGGTAGCAGCCATGATGCTCGCCCCGCAATTTTGCGTAGCGGGTTCGCAAAAAAGTCGGTTGTTGACGGCACTGTCTATCGTGAGTACATGAATCGGGAAATCAAGGGGTCACTATGCAGGAGGAGCGCGACTTACTGCGGATGAGGGGAGTGCTTTCGGCAAATTGCACGAATCTTCGACGGACGGGGAAGTTATGATCCAGCAGAGATGAAAGCCGAATTCATTGAAGGTGTTTATTGTTGCGGTAAACAGCTGACCATAGGCCCTGCAAAAAGGACAGTCCCGGCCAAGGGCATCATCCTCACCCGGGTAAAAAGCAGGAATGATTGCGAGGATGAAGAGTATTGCTATAATGCCAATGACTATTCTCTTCGTTCCCTTCATGCCCCGAATTATACGGCGGACATATGCCGGAGTCAAGGTTCTTTTCAGGGTGAGGAGAACCCCCCTCTCAAACCGGCAGCACTATTCTGCCAGCTGGAGAATATGTCTATTTTGGCTTGAACCTTTGCTGTTCTACCCTGTCTTGTCCCGGCAACCGTATTAATCTTGATCGCAGCGACACTCCGCGAACCGCCCGTTACGCATTTTTTTATGCCTGACAACGCCTCCCCATTCAAAGGTACCCTTAAAATCCCTGTTCGATGTTCGGCGATATCGGCACGATCTGATCCATGCGCTCGTCCTCATCTTCCCTCTGCCCACGATATACCCGTCAGCTCGACGCCGTACTGAAGGACGACCGCGATGTAGGGCATTCGCGCAGAAGTTCATGAACGGCAATTATGAGCTGGCGGGGAGCGCCGTGTCGCAGGAAACGCGCCGGGAGGGCATGGGCGCCTGAATTCCTGTTGACAGTACGGGGGACCGTGCGTATAATGAACCCATTCCGATAGGGAGGGATGAACCATGTTTGAAGGTCTTTTCCAGCCGATGCACCTGATCCTGATCCTGGTGATCGTTCTTATCATTTTCGGTCCCGGCAAGCTTCCCGAACTGGGAGAGGGTCTCGGTAAAAGCATCAAGTCCTTTAAGAAGGCCATGAGGGACGAGACTCAGGCGACACCCATGGCGGAGCAGAAGAGCGAAGAAAAAAAGGCATAGTTTGGGCGTCCTCTTCGGCGCCCGGAGCGGTGACAGAGAACACGGATTGCGGCGTAACGACCCGATCCGTGTTCTTTATTGCATCCCTTTCAATGGTGCTGGTCGCACGACCACGCTGTCCGCAACGCAGGCGGGAACTCTCATTGTCTCTTCTCAACAGCTCCCCCTCAGATGCCCGATAAAACCTCTCCGGTCAAAGGAATTGTACGTTCCCTCGGCCTCGTGTTCGGCGATATCGGCACGAGCCCCATCTACACCCTCACCGTCATCTTTCTGCTTCCCACCATCGTCAGAACGGAACGCAACGTCATCGGCGTCCTGTCGCTGATCGTCTGGACGCTGATCCTCCTTGTCACGGTGCAGTATGCCTGGCTTGCCATGAGCCTGGGCAGGCGGGGCGAGGGCGGGACGATCGTCCTGCGGGAACTGCTGGTCCCGCTCCTGAAATCGAGCCGGCAGGTCGCGCTCGTCACGCTGCTGTCCTTCATCGGCATTTCCCTCATCATCGGCGACGGCGTCATTACGCCCGCCATCAGCATTCTTTCCGCGGTGGAAGGCATACTCCTGATCAAGGGATTCGAGGGAATGAGTCAGCAATCCCTCATCGTGATCGCCGGGGCCATCGCGGTCCTCCTGTTCTCATTCCAGAAGAGGGGGACCGAGCGGGTTGCAGGAGCGTTCGGTCCGTTGATGATCGCGTGGTTCCTTTCCCTCACGATCTCAGGCCTCCTCTCGATCCTCCATGTCCCCTCGGTGTGCAAGGCGATCAATCCTTACTACGCGGTGCGGTTCCTCATCGAACACGGCCTCACGGGATTCTTCGTTCTATCCGAGGTCATTCTCTGCGCAACGGGCGGAGAGGCCCTCTATGCGGACATGGGCCACCTCGGACGCGAGCCGATCGTGCGGGCATGGCGTTTTGTGTTCGTGGCCCTCGTGTTCAATTACCTCGGTCAGGGTGCTTTTCTTGTCGAACATCCCGGAGCCAGGAACGTCCTGTTTGAAATGGTTTACCATCAGGCGCAGTTCCTGTACGTTCCGTTCCTGGTGCTCTCCATCATCGCCACGGTCATCGCCTCTCAGGCGATGATCAGCGGCATGTTCTCGATCGTCTACCAGGGCATCACGACGAGGATCATGCCCATGTTCAAGGTCGACTACACGTCGGAGGAACGGCATTCCCAGATCTACATCGGTTTCGTGAACTGGTTCCTCCTCCTGGCCGTCCTCTACATCATCAAGGAATTCAGAGAGTCGAGCAGTCTCGCGGCTGCCTACGGGCTTGCCGTGACCGGCACGATGACGCTGACGGGCATATTCATGACCTGGATCTTTTCGCTCAGGAAAAGATACGTCCGCGCGGCGGTATCGGTCTTCGTGACCCTTGTCTCCTTTCTCTTTCTCCTGTCAAATACCTACAAGATACCGCACGGCGGCTATTGGTCGCTCATCATCGCAGCCATTCCGTTCTCGATCATCATGCTCTACCGCCGGGGACAGCGCAAACTGTACATCGCGCTCCAGCCCCTGCCGATCGATGTGTTCCTGCTGAGCTACGGGCAGATCTACCAACAGGCGAGCAAAATCGGCGGAACGGCGCTGTATTTCTCCCGCACTGCGGCGGAAATCCCCCCCTACATCGTGCACACCATGTTCAAGAACAACATCATCTACGAGGACAACATTATCGTGTCGATCCTGAAGCGCGAGGACCCCTTTGGCGTCACGGGGTATTTCAAGGATGACCTGGCCCCGGGGCTGCGCTCCTTCGAGATCCAGATGGGATACATGGAAGTGCCTGACGTCGAGGAGATCCTGCGCGAGGCCGGGATCCACGAGAAGACGATCTTCTACGGGGTCGAGGACATCCAGCCGAGCAATATCATCTGGGGTATCTTCTCGTTCATCAAGCGCCTGACCCCGAACATCGTGCAGTTCTACAAGCTGCCGTACAACAAACTGCACGGCGTCGTGACACGCGTGGAGATTTGATGCAGAGCGCGGCTGGCGGACGTCCCGGCCATGATGCTCAATCGGCTTTCGGGAAAGACGGCGAAGAGAAAGGGATTCCAGCAGAGGCATGCACAGCGGGGGAGTGAAGCAATCCGAATGGATGCAGCGCTGCAAGACCGCGTGGATGTGAGCAGGACCGCGGCGGGGACGGGCTGCCGCTGGCGTTAGAGCGGCAGTTTTCTTATTTCCTCCACAACGGGGGTCGCTTCGGCTCCGCTCAATGCCTGAAGCCGGTCGCCGAACCTTTCGAGCCGCTTGTCCGCTTCATCATATCGCGCCTTCGTATTTGACAGGTGTTTCCCCACCAGTTCGAACTCTTCCTGGAATTTTCTGAAATCGCCCGAAAGCCTGGCAAGGTTCTTCAGGATATCCTGGGCCTGCTCCTCGATGTGCAGGCCCTTGAGGCCCAAAAGGATCGTCTGGAGATAGGCGTAGAAGCTGTTCGGAGACACGGGGATCACGCGCTTCGTGAAGGCGTAGTTGATCAGCGCCTTTTCCGTGTCCACGGCCTCGTCCTTGATGATCAGTTCGTAGTATACGTTCTCTGCCGGGATGTACATGAGCGCAAAATCGAAGGTGCCCTCATCGGGCAGGATGTACTTGCCCGCAATGGCGTCGATGTGCTTCTTTACGTCGGCTATGAACTTTCTCTTCGCGGCCTTTTGCTCGTCCTCACCCGTTTCTACGACGCGCCTGAAGTTCTCCAGCGGGAACTTGGCGTCCACGGGCACCAGGTTGTCGCCGAGCCTGATGACCGCGTCCACGGCCTCTCCGCTCCTGAACCTGTGCTGCAGCGAATAGTAGGCGGGGGGGAAGATCTGGGCCAGCAGGTCGCCGAGAAACAGCTCGCCGAGCCCTCCGCGCAGCTTCGGGGACCTCAGGATCTCCTGCAGGCTTGCGATGTCCTTGCCGACGTCGAACACCTTTTTCGTGGCCTCGTTCAACCCCCCCAGGCTCTTGCTCACTTCCTGAACGACCCTCGCCGCGTTGTCCAGCCGCGCGTTCAGGTCTCCCGTGGATTTCTGGAGCTGCGTGGTGACCTGGCCCAACTGGTTGTTCACCTGGGTCGTCACCTGGCCGAGCTGGTTGTTCACCTGGCTCGTGATCACGCCGAGCTGCAGGTTGACGCTTTCCTGGCCTCTCTGCATGGACTCGGTCAATTGCCCTCGAAGGGACTCGACTTCCTGCTGGAGCAGCGAGACGGCGGGATCGACGGCCTTGTTCCGGGACTGGAGAACGAACCAGATCAGGACGAGCAGGACGAGGGTGAGCAGTATAAGGATTGCGATTTGCATGTGAGCTCGGAGTGCCTTGTTCGGGGTCAAGAGTTCGTAGTTCGGAGTGCAGTAGTTCCGGAATGAACACTGCACCCCAACCTTTTTACGTGATCTCCAGCATCCGGTCCAGCGCCCGCTTGGCTTTGACGCGGATGTCTTCGGGCACCTTGATCACGTACTGAATCTTTTCCATGGCCGCGGCCACGCTCTCGAGCCTGGTCCGCTTCATGTTCGGGCAGACCATCTCGTTGTTCAGCACATAGAACTTCTTGCCGGGACTTTCCTTCCTGAGGCGGTGGAGGATGCCCTCCTCGGTGCCGATGATGAATTCTTTGTGGTTCGACTCCCGGCAATACCGAAGCATGCCCGAGGTGCTCGTGATGTGGTCGGCCATGTCCTGGACCTCGGGAGGGCATTCGGGATGCACGATCAGCAGCGCGTCGGGATGCTTCGCCTTTGACTCTCTCACGTCATCCACATTGAGGTGGGCCATGTGGACATTGCAGAACCCGTCCCAGGAGATGATCTTCTTTTTCGTCCTCTTCGCCGCATAGGCGGAGAGGTTCCGGTCCGGGATGCAGATGATCGTGTCCTCTTTGAGCGACTCCACGACCTTGACCACGTTCGACGAGGTGCAGCAGATATCGCTCTCGGCCTTTACCGCGGCCGAGGTATTGACGTAGGCCACGATCGGTACGCCCGGGTATTTCTTCTTCATGTCCAGCAGCGTGAAGTCGTCGGCGAACGCAAAGGTTATCCCCAGCACGTCGGTGTAATGCTGACGCCGCGTCTTGCGCGGACCCTCGACGGTGACCATGTCGGCCATGGGGCAGCCCGCGCCGATCTCCGGGAGCAGCACGGTCTTGTCCGGGGACAGGATCGAGGCGCTCTCGGCCATGAAATGGACGCCGCAGAACACGATCACGTCATAACCGGTCTTCGCCGCCGCGCGCGACAGCTCAAGGGAATCTCCGGTGATGTCGGCAATGTCCTGCACCTCGGGCCGCTGGTAATTATGGGCGAGGATGATGGCGTTCAGGTCTTTCTTGAGCTTCAGGATCTTGTCGCGGAGGGCGCTGCTGTCGATCTTTTCCGGGGTCATTGTAGTGTGATAATACCGATAAGCGCGGTGAATTGTCAAATGGAAAGTACCGCGCGCTGGTGGTGGCGGGGATTCTGCCCCATCACAACGCATAAAAAAGCGTAGCCGGACTTCTGCCCGGCTACGCTTTGTAATCTTCCCGATTTACGCCTGCGTACGTTCTGCTACTCGATCTGGCCGCGTATTTCTCCGCCCGGATGCGCCGGCGTATGAACGTTCACATAGGCGCCTCCTTCTTTAATCATCTTCACCAGGTCTTCGATCGTTTTCCCGGCCAGCGGACCGACAAGGTTCTTATCCGTTATGGTCCCTTTCGCCAGTACGCCGGAGAACATTCCTTCCTTTTTCTTACCGCCGAAGAGCGGGACTACCGGCGGTCCTTCCTCGCCCTTCTTGCCGGCATGGATGTGCGCAGCGGTGACGTTCTCGCCTTCCTTTACCTTGAGTTCGTACGTCAGCTCCTTGCCGTTCTTGCTCAGTTTGAATATCGCCTCGCCCGTTGTCTTAGTCATGACAGCGGGGGTCTCTTCCGAGCCGCTGAGTTTGGCCTTGAAATGACCGGCTCCTGCCGCCATTCCCAGCGATGTGGTCAGAAGGATTGCGAACAAAACGAATACTACTCCTTTTACCGTTTTCATATGTTTGGCCTCCTTCGTTGTTGGTTCAATTATTCCCTTTCACTTTCAAATATATCTCAAAGGCCTGAGATGTCAAGACGGGTGTCTGTAAAATAAGACAAAAGGAGTAGCCTTTGATACAGACAGCGAATGGGCTGTCATTCTGACTGAGAACAGCGAAGAATCTCGCTTTCTGGACTTCCTGGGAAGTAACGCTGTCGAGATAAGAAGATGTCGAAGCAGGCAGGAACCTTCGGGGATTCTGATCCTATAAAGCCATCAGGGCACTTTATTTTTCTTGGTGGCTGTGATATTCTCGGTGCGCTAAGTAATTATCATCTTCGCCAGCGCGGGCACGACCTTTGGACCAGGACAACCTGCAAGCGCAGGCAGTTAAGAAGGCTCGCGTAGGCGAGTGATAGGTCGTCTATGACCTATAGGACTTATATAGAAAGGGCAGGGACCTGAGATCGCGGTGAACACGCCCGTTTGCCTGATTCATCAGACCAACTATCTGCTAGACCAACGGCTAGGACAACTGGGAGAACGTTTTCTGAGCGAAGGCGGGTTCACCAGGGGCTTTATCAAAACCGCCGCGAGATTCGGCGAAACTCTTTGCCAACGAGCCTTATGACTGCCTCAAACAATATACCACAGCCGAAAGACCTGACGGTCTTGGGACGGAGTGTTCATGTCTGGGTTGGCGGGACAGGCCCGGCGCTCCTGCTGTTTCACTCTGCCTGGGGCGATGCGGAGATGAGCTGGTCAGCAGTCTGGAAGGACCTGAGCCGATCCTTCACCATCATCGCGCCGGACATGCCGGGCTTTGCTCAGTCGGACCCCCTGCCAATCCCGACCCTTGCTGAAAGCGCTCGTATGATGAAAAGCCTGGTGGAGAGCCTTGGAGCCGATCGGGTCCTTGTGATCGGAAATTCCTTTGGTGTAGCGCACGCCATCGAGTTTGCAGCAACGTTCCCCGATTGCACCAGACATCTGGTGATCGTGAACGGCGGTCATCTTCCCTATGTTCCGACCTTCCTGAAAAAGCTCATCAGTGTCCCGATGATCGAAAAGCCTTTCCGTAGCCTTATGCGCAACATGGTGTACTCGAACAAGGCGTTCGCCAGGGCTTTTCCGAGTCCAGCGGCCCTGCCGCCGGGTTTTATCGAGCGGATACGCGGATACGAGGACAAGCACAGCCGGATCGTGTTCGATACGGCCATGAACCAGCCTCGTCCGCAGAGCGTGCCGAAGGTCCCCACAACCGTGATCTGGGGCACCGGAGACCGGCTCGTATCTGTGAATCAGCGCGAACTCATACGAAAATGGCTCAACAACCCGGCATTCATACCGATAGAAGGCGCGGGCCACATGCCGCAGGTGGAGAGGGCCGAGGAGTTTGTTGCGGCGGTGAAGAGCGTGGGGACGGGGTGACATTGTTTCCGGAATTTTCCATCAACGGCAGAAGAATGCAGGGACGATCATTGTCAGGAACAATACTCCTGCTTCTCTGCCTGTCAATCCTCGCCGCAGGCTGCGCGACCTATCATGCCGCGGACATCAGCGGCTTCACGAGCGACGGCTGCTCGCTGTTCCCGGACGGGAATCTCCAGGACCGGACGCTGTGGTGCGAGTGCTGCTTCCGCCACGACAAGGCCTACTGGCAGGGCGGCACCGAGGACGAGCGCCTGAACGCCGACCGGGAACTGCGCGAGTGCGTGTACGAGCGCACCCACAGCAAGGTTCTGGCGGACCTGATGTATGACGGCGTCCGGGCGGGCGGTAATCCGGCATTTCCCGCGTGGTATCGCTGGGCCTATGGTTGGAAGTACGGACGGGGATATGCGCCGCTCACGGAGCAGGAAAAGGCGCAGGTCCTCGACAAACTGAAGGCCTACTTCGCAAAGCACCCTCAAGGCTACTGTGCCGCCCGCTGATTGTCACGTTCCTCCCACCTTCTCTCGTCGCGTTTCCCGGCTTTTCTGTTGCGTGAGCCGGTGTTTTCGGGTATTCTAGCCGGCATGACCAAAGGGCAGAAATTCAGGTCCGGCTTCATCTCGATCGTGGGCAGGCCGAACGTGGGCAAGTCCACGCTCCTGAACGCGCTCCTGGGCGAGAAGATCGCCATCATCTCGGACAAACCGCAGACCACCCGGAACCGCATACTCGGGATCGTGAACGAGCGCAATGCGCAGATGGTCTTCATGGACACGCCGGGCATCCACAAGCCCATGCACAGGATGAACGAGGTCATGGTCAAGACCGCGCTCGCCACGTACAACGAGGTGGACGTGATCCTGATGCTCGCGGAGGCGACGGAAAAGCCGGGCGGAGGGGACCGGTACATCATCGAAACCCTGAAGAACGTGAAAACCCCGGTCTACCTGCTGATCAACAAGATCGACCTCGTCGAGAAGGAGCGCCTCCTGCCCCTGATGCAGGAGTACAGCAGGCTGTATGGTTTTGCCGAGATCATCCCGGTCTCGGCGCTCCGGAGCGACCTCGGCGGGCTGATCCCGTCGGTCCTTGCGCGGCTCCCCGAGGGTCCGAAGTACTTCCCCGACGACCAGCTCACGGACCAGCCCGAGCGGTTCATCGTGTCCGAGCTTATCCGCGAGAAGATCTTCGAGCTCACGAAGGATGAGATACCCTATTCGACAGCTGTCGTAATCGAGGAAATGAAAGAGGAGGCGGAGATCACGCGGATCACGGCCGTCATCTACGTGGAGCGGGAATCGCAGAAGGGGATCCTGATCGGCAGGGGCGGGGCCATGCTGAAGAAGATCGGCACGCTCGCCCGGCTGGACGCCGAGAAACTGCTCGGAGCGAAGATCTTCCTCCAGCTCTGGGTGAAGGTAAAGAAGGCCTGGCGCGAGGACGAGCATATGCTCAAGAACCTGGGGCTCGTGACGGAAGAGTAGGCGGATACCCGCAGGCGCGGAGGATGCGGCGGGCAAAGGCAATAATTTCGTACGGGTTCAGTCTTTCAGCTAGAATAAATAGTTGGTAACTAACAAATCAAATTCTTTACAAAGCGGCAAGAAGATATCTCGCAGAGGCGCAGAGCTCGCAGAGAAAATAAAAAAATAATTCGCCATGAGAGACTTTCTGGTTTTGGTTTTAAACTCTGCGTCCTCCGCGTGCTCCGCGAGAGACGCCTTTAGCTTCTGGTTTTGATCTGGCTTGTCCGGGTTAGGAAATGATTCGGACTGATGCGGAAGTTCATGCTTCATCTTTATCCGTGTTCATCTCCGGTTAAAAGGAGCTTTTACGATGCACGAACTGATCAACTGGCTGGTCCTGACCATCGGGGCGCTCGGGTATCCCGGCATCTTCCTGCTCATGGTCATGGAAAGCTCGGTCATCCCGATCCCGAGCGAGCTGGTCATGCCTCCGGCAGGGTACCTTGCCCAGCAGGGGCAGATGCACCTGTTCGTCGCGATCTTCTGCGGGACCCTGGGAAGCCTCGTGGGCGCCTACGCGAACTACTTCGCGGCCCATTACCTCGGCAGGCCGCTGCTCCTGAAGTACGGCAAGTACGTCTGGATCACCGAGGAGAAGTTCGCGAAGGTCGAGCGGTTCTTCGCGGACCACGGCGAGGTATCGACCTTCATCGGAAGACTGCTTCCCGTGGTGCGGCACCTCATCTCGCTTCCCGCGGGCCTCGCGGGCATGAATCACGTCAAGTTCTCTCTCTATACGCTGCTCGGAGCGGGCCTCTGGGTCACGATCCTGACCTCCATAGGCTACTTCATCGGCGCCGAGCGGGAGCTGATCATGAAGTATTCGCACCAGGCGCTGTTCGGCGCAATCGCCCTGAGCGCTGCGATCATCGCGGTGTACGTATGGAACCATCGAAGGAAACAGCGAGCATAAGTCTGGCCATTGCCACAGAGTCCGGAGGTCGCTGAATGAGGATCACCTGCTGGGGAGCCAGGGGCTCCATCCCTGTCTCGGGAAAGGAGTACACGAAGTACGGCGGCGACACGACCTGCATCGAGATCAGGAGCAGGGACAACGACGTCATCATCATCGACGCGGGGACCGGTATCAGAAAGCTCGGGAACAAGCTGATCGCGTCCGGCGAGTCGACGCTCAACATCCTCTTCACCCACGCCCACTGGGACCACCTGATCGGGTTTCCCTTCTTCAAGCCCATCTACAGCAATAAAACGACCATCAAGCTCTACGGGTGCACCTACACGCAGCAGTCCATCGAGAAGGTCCTTTCCCAGTCCATGGCAGCCCCCTACTTCCCGGTCGACTTCAGCCAGCTGCAGTCGGTCATCGTGCCGCATACCCTGTGCGAAGAGCCCTTCACGATCGGTCCTGTGCTCGTGACGCCCATGCAGTTGAGCCATCCCAACCAGGGGCTCGGGTACAAGTTCACCGAGGACGACAAGAGCTTCGTGTTCCTGACCGACAACGAGCTGACCCTGCGCCATTCCGGCGGAGGCGAGTACCAGGACTACGTCCGCTTCGCCCGGGGAGCCGACATCGTGATGCATGACGCCGAGTACACCCCGGACCAGTACACGATCACGAGGGGGTGGGGCCATTCCCTCTACACGGACGCCCTGCGCCTGGCAATGGAGGCCGGGGCAAAACAGTTCGGGCTGATCCATCACAACCAGGACCGGACCGACGTTGAGCTGGACCGCATCGTGGACGATTGCCGCGGCATTGCCCGCAAGGAAAGCGCATCACTGCAGTGCTATGGCGTGGAAGCGGGGATGGAGATCAGCCTGTAGCTCGTCCGAGCTTAACCGCTGCCGCGGAATTGTATTCTCTCGTGCAGATTGCTGTTTCTTCCGCGCATTCCTTCTTTTCTCTCTCCTTCCAACCGTGTATAATACAATCTCGTTTTTAGCAGTGAGCCGGTTCCGGAGCTGGCTGAAGCCCGCGGCTGCCAAGTGATCCCATGCCCATGAAATCCAAGACCGAAGCCATCGTCATCAGCAGCATGAACCTGGGAGAGGCGGACAAGCTCGTCGCCTTCTTCTCGCTCGACCGGGGCATGCTGAAGGGCGTGGCCAAGAACGCCCGTAAGTCCTTCAAGCGCTTCGGCGCGGCGCTCGAGGCTTTTACCTACTGCCGGCTCCATCTCTACGAACGGGAGCACCAGGAACTGCTCCGGATCGAGTCCTCGGACATCATCGAGCAGCATTCGTTGATCGGTTCGGACCTGGGCCGCGCCGCAGCCGGCGCCGTGATGCTCGAGATGGTGCGCGAGATGTCCCCCCTGGGCGAGCGCAACGCAGCGGCCTTCCTGCTCCTCTCGCACATCCTCCATTTGCTCGACGGGGGGGAGGACCCGGCCTTTCTGCTCAGGATCTTCGAGATCAAGTTCCTGTCCCTCCTCGGGTACCAGCCGAAGCTGGACTACTGCCTTTCGTGCGGGACGCAGCCGAAGAGCGAGATGATCTTCGAGGTCATGAAGGGCGGGGTCTTCTGTCCGGACTGCGTGGTGTCTTCCGGGGACGAGCAGGTACGGATCACACCGGGAGCGGTCGGTTTCTACTACCAGGCGCTCCGGATGGACATGGACAAGGTCTGCCGGCTCAAGCCTTCGCCGGGAATCATGCAGGAACTCGACCGGGCCTTTTCGTTACATCTCCTCCATATTATAGGAAAGCGCCTCAAGTCCCTGGATTTCATGAGGTCTGTCCAGTTTTTGGAACTGCAGCTCTGCAGGGATAAATAAACCAGGGAACCACAGGTTCGTTTCGCGAACACACGGCTCAGCACCGGGAAAAGACCCTGTTTTCGTAAACCGTGGTCATCCAGGTATCCCCTCGTGATCAGGGTTCTCCCTCCTGATTTGATCAGTACCCCTCAGTCTTCCCCGTTACCCATTTCCCTGCAGGATATAAGTGCTCTCATCGGGGGGCAGAAAGCTGTCTTGACAGGCAACATGCGCAGTGTTAACGTAAACCATGAGACAGATTTCCATCACCTGCTGCGGGACCTGCAATTACCGGCCGATCGCTGCCAGCCTTGCCAGGGTGATCGAGGCGGAAAATGGCATCAAACCCGTGCTTATCCACTCTTCTGATAGAGGCGCTTTCGAGGTTACGGTCAATGATGACCTGATTTTTCCCACGCACGCAGCGGGTCGTTTCCCTGTTTTTTCGAAAATTGTTGCCGCCGTGGCAGGGAAAAGGGGAAGCAGGGCGTGACGTAATTTGTCGTTCCTGTTCATCGGGAGCGACCTTCGAAGCGGCCAGGCGGGTACGAATTTTGGCCGTTGGTAGAGCGCAGGTGCACACCATTACCGAGACCGGGTTCAGTGAGAAGGGAAAATGAGACCACTGGTAAAAGAAGCAGGGCCGCGAAAAAGGGACAAAATCAGCAAGCATCTGTATGAGAGCATCATGGATGGGATCACATCCGGCGTCTGGGTGGCGGACAAGAACGACGTCATCTACTACGCGAACAAGGCAATGGAGATGATCGCCGGAGTGACGCAGCAGAAGCTGATCGGGTCAAGGGTCTTCCCGCAAAACGCGGAGCACGCAACGCAGGAGTTCAAGCCCTACTACGATGAGGCGCAGGCAACGCTGCGGCCTGTGTATTATCCCGGGGTTTCCATCCGCACCTTGGCGGGAAAACAGACATACCAGTCGGGATGGCTGATCCCGAATATCAAGAACGGGTCGTACGACGGCATGATCTGCACGGTAGAGGATATCACGAACGAGAAGCAGACACGGAAGGCGCTCAGGGAGAGCGAAGCCAAATATAAGCACCTCGTCGAAAGCGCCAACAGCATCATCCTGCGGATGGACGGCAAGGGCGTCATCACCTTCATCAATCCTTTTGCACAGAGATTTTTCGGGTACGGCGAGCAGGAGCTCGTCGGGAAGAGCATCGTGGGGACCGTCATGCAAAGAACGGAAAACCCCGGGCCCGACATGGAGACCATGCTGCACGATATCGCGGCCGCTCCCGGGCTGTACGCAAGCGCTGAATTCGAACATATCCGGAAGAACGGCGAGACCGCCTGGATTTCCTGGGCGAACACGGCACTCTTCGATGATTCCGGAACCATGACCGAGGTCCTCTGCGTCGGCAACGACGTGACCGTGCAGAAACACCACGAAGAGCTTTTAAAAAAGTGGAGCAGCGACCTGGAAGAGCGGGTGACGATCGGCACCGCCCGGCTCAGCATCGCGAACGAGGAGCTGCAGCAGGAAATCGCCGAGCGCAAATGGATGGAGCAGAGCCTCCGGAAATCAGAGGAGAAATACCGGCTCGTGGTCGAGTATGCGAACGAGGGCATTTTGATCACGCAGGATAATTTCTTCCGGTACGTGAACCCCAAGGCGGTAAAGATCTGGGGACATTCGAAGGAAGAACTGACCTCTCGTCCCTTTACCGATTTCATTCATCCCGACGACCGGGAGATGGTGATGGAGCGGCACCTGAAGAGGATCAAGGGGGACAGCGTTTCTCCCTATTATTCCTGCCGGGTTCTGGACGGCGAAGGGAATACCAAATGGCTGGAGATCAACTCGGTCCTGATCACGTGGATGGGAAGGCCCGCCACGCTCGCCTTCTTCAATAACATCACGGAGCGGAAAAAGGCCGAAGAGAAGCTGCGCCTGACCGAATCGGCGATCCAGCAGGCGGGAGACGCGGTCGTCATCACAACAGCAACCCCCGTGCGCTCCGCGTCGCGAGTTGTCTTCGTGAATCCGGCTTTTACCAAGATGACGGGATATGCGGCGGAGGAAGTGACCGGCAAGCTTTCGCTTCTCCAGGGGCCGCTCACCGACAGCACCCAGTGGAATAAACTGGAGACAGGCACATCCCAGAGCAAGGCCTTTTATATCGAGACGGTGGCCACACGGAAAGACGGCACGCAGTTCAATATGGAGTGGCAGATCACCCCCCTGCGGGACGAACGGGGAAAGGTAACCCACTTTGTCTCGGTCCAGCGTGACATTACCGAGCGGAAGAAGACCGAAGAGCAGTTCCACGCCTACCAGGAGCAGCTGAGGCTCCTGGCCTCGGAGCTGCTGCTCGCCGAAGAGAAGGAAAGAAGGCGAATTGCCATGGACCTTCACGACAATATCGGACAAATGCTCGCCCTGACCAGGATCAAGCTCGGGGTCCTCAGAAATACGCTGTCCGGGAACGCCCACGAGGAGGCCGTCGGCGGCATCGTAGAACTCATCGATCAATCGATCAGTTACACGAAATCATTGTCCTTCGAGCTGAGTCCGCCGCTGCTGTATGATATTGGCATTGAAGCGACGATTGAATGGCTCGCGGAGCAGATGCAGAAACAGCATTACATTCTATTCTACTGTGAAAATGACGGCAGCCCCAAGCCGTTGAAGAGAGATGTCAGCATTCTTCTGTTCCAGACCGTGCGTGAGCTGTTCATGAACATTGTGAAGCACTCCCAGGCGCACCAAGTGAATGTCGGCATAAGCCGGGAGGCCGGCGCCATAAAAATCGTCGTCGAAGACGACGGCATCGGGTTCGATGCTTCGAAGATCGACACGGACCTGACCTTCGGGTTCTTCAGCATACGGGAGCGGTTGAAGTACCTCGGGGGCTCCCTCTCGATCGATACCGGGCCCGGCCGGGGCACTCGGGTGACGGTGACCTCGCCCCTCGACCGGGAAGAAAACGCGGAGGCTGTCAGGGAATGAAAATCAAGGTACTTCTCGCAGACGATCACGTCATGATGCGCGGGGGTCTGCGCATGGTGCTCGAACAGAATGCGGAGCTCGCGGTGGTCGGCGAAGCCGAGGACGGCAGGGAAGCAGTCCGCCTTGCGAAGAAATTGTCGCCCGACGTCGTCGTCATGGACATTGCCATGCCCGACATGAACGGCATCGAAGCCACCCGCCAGATCGTCGCAGACCGTCCCGGTGTCAAAGTGATCGCGCTCTCCATGCATTCCGACCGGCATTTCGTATCGGAAATGCTCAAGGCGGGGGCAACGGCCTACCTTCTCAAGCAATGCGCGGTCGACGAACTGCTCGCCGCCATCAAGACGGTGCTGAAGAACCAGACCTATCTCAGCCCCTGCATCTCAGGAGTGGTCGTGGACCATTTCGTGCGAAACTCATCGAAATCAGAACCGAGCGTTTTCTCCCATTTAACCGACCGGGAGCGGGAGGTGCTCCAGCTCATGGCTGAAGGAAAGACCTCCAAGGAAATAGCTTTTCAGCTGCACCTGAGCATCAAGACCATCGAAACGCACCGGATGAAAGTCATGGAAAAGCTCAATATCCATACCGTCGCTGAATTGACGAAATACGCGATCCGCGAGGGATTAACATCCCTTTGATCACTCATGAACAGGAAAACGACCTCCGCCCTGCACCAGCCCTTTTTCTGTCGACCCTTGTAACGATGCCCCCTCATTGACGTACGCCTCATCCTCCGGAAGGCCCTGCAATAAAGCACAGAACCATTTTTGCCGACTGCCCCGGCCCTGGCGATCAGCTGAACACGGCGCAGCGTCGTTCACGGGTCCTGCAGCAGGAGTTTCGCGCCTGTATCAGGCATTTCATGGGGCTAAATCAGGGTTTCCCCGATTGACCCGGTTGCGGCCTCGTGCCAGTATGAATACAACAAACAGGGGTATGCGGGAAAGGGGAGACCATGCAGACGAAAATCACCGTTGTGAAGAAAAGTCATCAGGACAAGCAAAGCCACGAACTGCATCAGGCCGCTGTCAGTCAGGGCATGAGCACCGTCTTCGAGCGGTTCGAATCCCAGCAACCCCAATGCGGCACCTGCAAGAAAGGGCTCAGCTGCCAGTTATGCTCCGACGGCCCCTGCAGGATCACGAGCAAGGCTCCGCTCGGAGTGTGCGGCGCAAGCGGCGATGTCATTGTCGCCCGCAACCTGCTCAAACTTGCGGCGATCGGCACTGCTGCGAACACCTACCAGTGCCGCAATCTCGCTACTACGCTCAAGGCAATAGGCGAAGGGAAGTCCCCCTTGAAGCTCAGGGACGAAGGCAAACTCCAGAGGATGTGCCAGGGGCTTGGCTGGGACCACACCCGGCCGGTGCATGAGCTCGCGACACAGTTCGCCGATTTCATCCTCCGCGAGATAGGCAAACAGGGTGACGAGCCCATGACGCTCATGGACCTTTTTGCCGTCGACAAGAGAAGGGAACTCTGGAAAGCAAAGGGCCTCTACGCAGGCGGGCCGAGTTCGGAGATCCTGACCGCGCTCACCAAGTGCATGACCAATGTCAGCAATGACCCTGTCGATCTGATGCAGAGCGCATTGAGACTCGGTCTTGCAAACGAATACGTCGGCCTCTGGGGGATCACGGTCATCCAGGATATTCTGCTCGGCACGCCTGAACTGGTCAATGGTTCGTCGAACGTCGGCTGTCTCGATCCGGAGACGGTGAACATCGTATCCAACGGCCACCAGCCGGTCTTCGCCGGACACATCATGGAAAAAGCCGCAGGAAAAGCGTTCCAGACCGCCGCCCGGGATGCAGGGGCAAAGGGCATCAAACTCTACGGATCTCTCTGCGAGGGCCAGCAGCTCATGAACGTTTCGGGTAAAGGCCATTACCGGGAGATCTTCGGAGGGCAGTTGGGGAACTGGATACAGGAAGAGCTCTTTATCGCCACCGGGCTGATCGATCTCTTTCTCATGGACCTGAACTGTTCCGTGCCGACTCTGAAGGACTATGCTGACAAATATGGAACAAGGCTGATCAGCACCGACCCCGTCGTGCGCTTTCCCGGCGTGGATGCGGTTGATTTCGACCCCGCTCAAGCCGACGAGCAGGCCGATCATATCCTCCATGCGGCCATGGTACAGTTCAAAGCGAGGAAGGCGGACAAAAAGAGAATCGTCAATATCCCGAAGAGCGCGAAGGGAACGCAGTGCATCGCGGGCTACACGACCGAGACAGTGCTCACCATGTTCGGGAACAATATCAACACGTACATCGATGAGCTGAAGAAGGGGAACATCAAGGGCGCGGTGGCCGTCGCCGGATGCACGAACGCCCGGCATGAGCAGGGAGGCCGCTCGATAGAGACGCTGACGCTGGAACTCATTAAGCGCGATATCATGGTTATCGGGGCCGGATGCTGCTCCTCTACGCACCAGAACCTCTGTATGTCGACAAAAGAGATGGCAAAAAAAGCAGGCAGGAAACTCAGGTCGGTCTGTGAAAAATACGACGTGCCTCCGATCGTGTCTTATGGCTCCTGCACCGACGTGGGTAAGATCCTTGACACCGTGGCGGCGCTCGCCTGGACCATCGGCTGCGACACCAGCCAGTTGCCCGTAGCCGCGGCCGTGCCCGAGTACATGGAGCAAAAGGCGATCGCCGACATCTTTACCGCCCTTGCTTACGGACTCCTGACGTATGTTTCACCTGAGCCGATGATCGGCGGCAGTCCCCTCGTGAAAAAATACCTCACCGAAGATATGGTCGATGTTACCGGCGGCAGAATGCTCCTGCAAGACGATTCGGTCAAGGCAGCTCAAGAGATCGAAGAACATATCCTGGCAAAACGGAGGGAGATCGCCTTTGATGTATAGGCTCGCCTGAGTGATACGCTCAGCCTGCCGTGCGGAGAAAGGTTGAAATCATGCAAAAGGACCCCGTCATCTTTATCAGCTGCGGAATATTCAAGGAAGAAATTGAATATTTGATCAGGGAAAATAAATTTCCGCACCGGGTCATCTTCCTTGATGCCGCCCTTCATGTGAACTTCGACAGATTGAAGGCGAACCTGGTTGATGCATTGGAAAAAAACCGGGCAGAGGGGGTCACCATGAAGGTTCTTTACGGACATTGCCACCCCGACATCATGGATATTCTGGAACGATACGGGGCCAAGAAACTGGCTGCAGGAAACTGTCTCGAGGCCTTTGTGGGACGGGAGGAGGTAGCGCGTCTCAACAACGAGGCAATCAGTTTTTTTCTTTCCGCGGGGTGGATCAATAACTGGGAAAAGATGTTCGAAGCGGGGAAAAAAGATTTTGATTTTAATTTCCGGTCAATGTTCGAACACTACAAACGGATTCTCGTGTTTGATACGGGCGTTATCCCCCTCGACGAGATAAAGGTGCAAAGGTTCAGCGTGTTTACCGGCTTGCCTGTGGAGCGGATGTCCATTACCCTTGACCATTTTCTCGACCTTATCAAGAACCTGTGATTCGGCAAAAGCGGAAGGAGCGAGTTATCTCTATAAAACGCAGAGTGTTGTCGATTGATAGGTTACTTTTGTACGATTTTATTCTATCACTTTTATCCTGTTACCCTTGTATTCGTCATCCTGAAGTCTTACACGGATGAGAGAGCCGAAATAGGATGGCTAAGGTATTTTATTCTGGAGAATCAGGGTTTCCCCGATTGACGATTTACGGCGATCATGGAAGTATGCATACATCAAAAAAAATAGAAAACAAATGCCGACGCTTGCGGAGCAACCGGGGCATCGGCGCGAGAGGCGAAAGGAGAAGTTATGGCGTCATTGACGGCAAAAGAGCGGGTTATGAAATTTCTCAAAGGAGAAAAGGTTGACCGTCCGCCCATATTCAGCGGGATGGGGAATGTCATCAAGCCGGTCCTGGACAAAAATGGAATAGTTTTTTCAAAGGTTCACCGGGACCCGGAGCTCATGGCCAGGGCGGCAGGCGGCATGTACCGGGAATTCGGCTTCGAATGCGCGGTGGTGCCCTTTGACCTCGGCGTGGAGGCTGAAGCGCTGGGATCGAAGATGAACTTCTATGATGAAGTTGAAGGACTCCTCTATCCCACGGTCAAGGAGAAAGTCGTTACCAGCGCCGACGACCTCAAGATCCCCACCGACATCAGGAACGCCGGGAGGATCCCCGTGGTGGTCAAGGCCATCAAGGCCTTGAGAAGGGAGCTTGGGAACGACGTTGCGATCGGTACCTATGTCCTCGGCCCCTTTACCCTTGCGGGCCAGATAAAAGAGCTCGACGTGTTGTTCGAGGAGTCCTTTCTCGAACCGGAAAAGACGGCCAAACTCCTGGAAAAGATCTCGGGTTTCATCGTGGAGGTCTTCAAAGTATACCAGGAGGCCGGGGCTGACTATTTTACGCTTCGGGAAATGGGCGGAACCTCGGATGTGATGAGCCCGCGGAGCTTCAAGAGCCTGATCAAGCCCCATCTCACCCGGATCCTGGCAGAAATGCCGCGACCGAGCATCCTGCACATCTGTGGCGATACGAATGCCATCATCACGGATATGTTCGAATGCGGAGCGGACGCGGTGAGCGTTGACCAAAAGAACTGCATTGCTGAAACGCGCCAGAAGCTCGGCGCCGGGGCCCTCATCCTCGGCAATTTCGATCCCATAAAGGTCCTCCACAAGGGCGCGGCCAAGGACGTGGGCCCGGCGGCGCTCGACTCCCTCAAGGGTGGGGCGAACGCGGTCTGGCCCGGCTGCGATCTCTGGCCTGAAGTGCCGCGGGAGAACATGGAAGCCCTGATGAAGGCCTTGACCAAGGTGTAGAGGCGGCTGCCGAACCATGAAGATCGTGTTGATAGCCGGATATCTCGGCTCGGGGAAGACAACGCTCATCATCGCGCTGAGCAAAAAGCTGGCCGGAGGCGGGGCGAAAATCGCCATCCTGGTGAATGATGTGGGTGTTGTGCCCGTGGACGGGGCGGTCATGCAGGAATACGGTTTGACGGTCAAGGACATCGGGGGCGGATGCATCTGCTGCCAGGTAGCGGGAAACCTCATGAAGACCCTGGAGACCCTCGCCGCTAACGTACGTCCCGACGTCGTCATCATCGAGCCCACGGGCATAGCCGTCCCTGACGCGATCCGCCAGACCGTGCTTTTGTCGGCGCGGAAGAACCCGGTGGAGATGGGCCACACCATTGTCCTGTTCGACACGTCCCGGGCCGCGAAGCTCCTGACCTACGATACGCTCAAGCGCCTGGTGTCGCTCCAGATAAAGGACGCAACCATCATCGGGCTGAGCAAATCCGACCTGGTGACGGCAGAGGAGCTCGAAGCGGCTTCGCGAGCTGTGCGCGAGATCAATCAGGGAGCTGAGGTCGTCCGGATCTCGACCGTCACGGGAGAAGGGTTGTCATCTCTTGCCGGCCGGATCCAGAGCGCTACGGTGACGACATGAAACTCAAGGTTCAATTTGCCGAGCCTGAGAATCCGGCCCATCAGGACATCAACAGCCACAGCCTGGAAAGGGTCTTCTCATCCCCTGAGGGCCTCGATCCCGCAGAACTCAGGTCCCTTGCCTGCGACGCGGTACATCTGACGGCCTCGGGGTGCGAGGCAGCGGGAGCAAAGGACGTCAGTCACGTAAAGGCGTTCATAGAGCATTCCTCCGGGTTCCTTCACGCCGATACGGTCGGCGGCAACGGAGAGATCATGGTCGCGGGGCGGGACGGCAATAAAACGAAGCGCTTCCGGCTGGTGATGAATGCGGTTATTTACGGTCTTTCCGAAGAGTCCATCAGGAAGGCTTCGGAACAGGCGATCGAGGCGGTCCAGGTACAGTACGGCCTGAACCGGGATCAGGCGAAAGAGAAGAATCAGTGAGCGAAGGGGAGGCGGGGATATGCAAGAATCAATGATGACGACACATGCGACGGAAAAGAGCATGCAGGACTACAAGATCACCCAAGAGCCCTTCTACCTGCCCATACAGGACGAGGTGGAGCTTTTCCGGATCGCCTATGAGAACCGGCTGCCGCTCATGCTGAAAGGACCGACGGGCTGCGGCAAGACGCGGTTCCTGTCCTACATGGCATACAAGGTCGGGCAGCCGCTCATCACGATCGCCTGCCACGAAGACCTTACCGCAAGCGACCTGGTGGGCAGATACCTGCTCGACGGCGGATCGACGCGCTGGCAGGACGGCCCCCTTACCCTTGCGGTCCGCCACGGCGGCATCTGCTACCTCGATGAGATCGTCGAGGCAAGGAAGGACACCACCGTGGTCATCCATCCCCTGACGGACGACCGCCGGGTGCTGCCCCTTGAAAAGCGAGGGCAGATCCTTGAGGCGTCTGACTCGTTCATGCTGGCCATCTCCTATAACCCCGGTTATCAGACCGTGCTTAAAGACCTGAAGCAGAGCACCAAGCAGCGGTTCATCACGCTGGAATTCGACTATCCGTCCGCCAGCCTGGAGCAGGAGATCGTGGTGCACGAGAGCGGGGTCGATCACAAGACGGCATCCGAACTCAGGAAGATCGCGGAAAAGTTCCGCGGGCTCAAGGACCGAGGGCTCGACGAGGGTGTGAGCACGCGTCTGCTGATCTATGCCGGCGTGCTGGTCACCCGCGGGGTGGAACCCAGACGCGCCTGCGAGGTTGCCCTGATCAAGCCTATCACCGACGATCAGGAGATCCAGAAAACACTGAAGGAGATCGTATCGGCGGTTCTATGACAACCGAAGACACCATACAGGAGCAGATCGCCGTGCTCGCGGCATCGATCGCCGTGGAACTCGGCAAGGAACGCGTGGACGGGGCCGTTTCCCGGCTGCGCGGGATCATCGATGACGAGGGCCTGAAGTGCTACCTCGGCATAGTCCGGCAGTTCCAGTCGCTGGACAGGGCGCTGCCCCTGTCGCTTCTCTCCTCAGGAGATGCGGCATTACAGACCGTGGAAGGCCTTTCCGTGCGAACAGAACTCCTTTCTCTTTTCACCCTGATGGGCAAGTCAAAGTGGAGCGTCGTAGAAAGTCTCTTCCGCGGGCTGCCGCGCCTCAAAGGAAGGCCTGACGCGGTGATCCTGGAATGGGCGAAGATCGCGGCTGCGCTGGCTGACAAGGACCAGGACGTGGCGCTGCAATATCTGGAGGCGAGCCCCTCGATGCTGGACAGCGTGGGCGATGAGGCGTTCGAACGCTGGGCAGTGCGCGGCGTGGAGATCACGCAGAAATCCTGGAAAACGGGCCGGGAATATTTCCGGTCCAGTCCCGAGGTGATGAAAAAGATCGACGTCTGCGACCTGGACCGCTGGGCACTTCTCGGCCTGCTGCTGATCGACAAGGCACCGAACATCAAGGCCGCTTACTCGGCCCACAGCCTGCTCGCTACCGGCGCATCAGCGGGAAAAGCGAAAAAGGCGGACCTGGCCCTGCAGTACTTCAAGTCGGCGCCGCAGATCCTGGGCAGGCTCACCATGAAAGATCTCGAGCAGTGGGTATCCCGGGGCCTGGAGAACGTCGACAGTCAGGCGGACAAGGGGCAATCCTTCTTCTCGCTCCAGACCGGGTCCAGCCGAACGACGATGGAGAGCCTCGTCAAGGGTCTGGAGCTGAAAGACATCCATACGGTCCTGCGGGACTATGCCGAAGCCCTGATAGGCGCGAAGATCATGCTGCGCTCGTCGTCGGTCTTTTACAAGAACCTGCCCGGTTTGAGCCGGTTTTTCTCCGTCACGGACGGGGCACGCATCTTTTTGCCGGCGCGGATCGAGGCCTTCCCCGACGAGGACACGAACTTTACGACGTACAAGTGGATCCTGACCCACGAAATGGCCCATCTGCTGCACGGGACCTTCGAACTCCCGGCTTCCGAGGTGAGGGCCGGCCTTGGCGCCCTCCCGAACCCCAGACAGGCGTTTCGCGTCTTCGAATTTCTCGAAGATGAGCGGGTGGATTTCCTGATGATGAGTGCATACCCGGGCCTCAGGAAGGACCGGGACCTGATCATGAACGCCTACCTTGCCCGGGAACGGGCGCTGGGCAAGACGGAGCGATCGATCTTCGAACAGCTCGGCCTCCGGGACGTCAAGGGCTACGACGCCTCGCCGGGTGCAGGGGACAAATTGGGCGCGCTGCTCAGGGATTCACTCGTCCGCGTGCTGCGTCCGGGCTGCTCCTCCCGCGAAGTGCTCGAGCTCACCGTGGAGCTTCTTCGATCGCTGGACGGGACGGATGCCTGTGAGATCTCGGAGAACCGGGAAGCGGGGAACCGCCTGTTCTATCGCGGCGTGATCGATTACGAGCTCGTGGAGAACGCCCGCCAGGGCATGAAGCGCCTGACGATCGAATTCGTCGAGCGGTTCGCGGACAGGAAATCAACAGTGGAGCCGGAACTGGTGAACGCCGCGCTCACGCGCATCGAGGAAGAAGCCGTCATCGAATCCGAGGAACTCCTCTGGCAGGTGCAGGACATGGACCGGTTGCTGGAGCTCTTCGGTCAGGTCAAAGCCGTGCTCGACGAGATGGAGGCGGAGAAGCGGTTCCGCAGGACCGTGTACTACGACGAGTGGGATTCGAAGATGGGGGATTACCGGAAGGACTGGGTCCGCGTGCGGGAGATGGACACGCCGGAAAGTTCGACCGCGTACTACGACCGAACGGTCGCGGAGCAGTACGGCCTGGTGAGCGTGCTGCGCCGGTACTTCAGCATGCTGCGGCCCGACCGCATCCAGAGGTTCTTCCGTGAGGAGCGGGGCGATGATATCGACTTCGACGCCATGATCGAAGCGGTCGTCGAGCGCCACGCGGGCATCACGCCCTCGGACCGGGTCTATATCAGGCGGGAAAAGAACCTGCGCGACGTGTCCGTAGCCTTTCTGGTGGACATGAGCTATTCCACGGGCGACGAGCTGCCCTCGGGCAAGACGATCATCGACGTCGAGCGCGAGGGGCTGGTGCTGATGGCCGAAGCGCTGGAAAGCATCGGCGATCAATGGGCCGTGTACGGCTTCTCGTCGAACTACCGGGACAAGATGGATTTTTATGTGATCCGCGATTTCGACGAGAAGTCTCCCACCCGGTTCCGGCAGCGGTTCGACTATATCAAACCCATGGCCCAGACGCGGCTCGGAGCGGCCATCCGGCACGCCACACGGCTGCTCAGCCGGCAGAACTCGCGGATCCGGCTCCTGATCCTCCTGTCAGACGGCAGGCCCTATGACATCGATTACGGGGATGCCGATTATGCGGTGGAGGACACGCGGCATTCCCTCTGGGAGGCCAAAAGAAAAGGGGTCTTCTCGTATTGCATCACCGTGGACAAAAAGAGCCGCGACTACCTTCCGTACATGTACGGGGAAACGAACTACACCCTCATCGAAAACGTGGAAACGCTGCCGGTGCGGCTGCCGTTGATCTACAAGCGGCTGACGACTTAGAAGGTTTTGACACTGATCTGCACAGATTGCTTATGAAGGATCATGATTTTTCGTAATTTTTTATCGGACTTTATCTGTGTCAAGTTTTAGTTCCGGCTTGTCCGGGGATAGGAGGAATGAATCATGGAAAAATGTTTCAAGTGCGGGGGGAAGGCGGATTTCATCTGCGCGGATTGCGGGGTGAAGGCTTGCAGGGCCCATATGGAGCTCCGCTACACAGGGCCCGACCGTGGCTTCAAGTCGCGGTACATGTGCCCGGCCTGCTGGAAGAAGAAGCGCGTCGTGCTGAACCAGGACATGGTGAATGTGGATACCTATAAGCCCAAATTCTATATCTCAATGGGCGGCAAGGAGTAGTGATGACAGCGGCAGGGACAGCGCGAAAAGCGACAGGGAAGAAGAAAAACGGCGTACCGGAGCGTATCGCTCAGGTCGTGCAGTTCGCCCTCGACAAAGGCGCCTGGAAGGCAAAGGCCTTTTCGGCGCGCAAGATCGTCGTCGACGAACGGGTGCGGATGAAGTGCGAGATCCCGCGCTGTCCCCATTTTGGCAGAACGCTGACCTGTCCTCCCAATGTGCCCACGGTGGATGAGTTCAGGACGGCGCTGAGCAAGTACCGGACCGCAGTTCTGGTTCAGACCAAGGCGCCGCTCTCCCTGGCCATGGATGATTTCAACAAGGAAGTGGTCCTCAAGTTCCTGGAATCCCACAACACCGATCCTGCGCAGAAAGGAGGCGAACCGGATGAAGCGCGCAGGAACCTGGATGACGTCAAGCTGCAAGCTGTCAGGCTACACAAACTGGTGAATGAAGTGGAGGCCCAGGCCATGGCCCTCGGATTTCATTATGCCCTGGGCCTGATCGGGGGCGACTGCATGCTCTGCCCGTCGTGTGCAGGTCCTGGGGCGGGCTGCCGCCGGGCCTACCAGGCGCGGCCGGCAATGGAAGGCGTCGGCATCGACGTGGTGAAAACGAGCCAGAATGCGGGGCTTCCCTTCGACATTCCACCGAAACATGAGGTCGTCTGGAGCGGGCTCGTGCTGATCGAATAAGGTTCGGTCATGCTGGATGTGACCGGTATTGTTAATCCCGAAAGCAAGGAGGTTCTCAATGGCAACAGATCGAATGAATGGTCTTGAAAGAGTGGCGACGGCAATGCAGTTCAAGGAGGCGGACCGGGTCCCTGCTGCACCGCTGGTATGCGGCGCAAGCCACCGGTTCTCGGGGCTGACCTACGCGGAATGGTCGCAGTGCACTGATATCCCCGCAATGGTCAGGGGGCATGTGGACGCTCTCGATATGATCGGCCATGACGGTGTGGTCCTTTTGGTGGACCTTTCCGTCGAGGCCCATGCATTAGGATGCGAGATCAACTTCCCCGAGATGGGCACGGCGCATCCGAACTACGACAAGCCGTTCATCAGCAGCTACAAGGAGTACACGAAGGTCAAGCGCATCGACCCGCGCAAGACGCAGCGGACCAAGGGCGTGATCGATCTCGCCGCGGGCCTTTCGAAGGAGATCGGCAAGACCCATGCCATCGTCGGCTTCGTCTACGGCTCCATCGGCGTCCTCAGCATGATGCGCGGCCCGGAAGCATTCTTCATGGATCTCATGGAGCACCCCGCCGAGGTCATGGCCGCCGTCGAAGTGGTGGACGAGATGCTGCTGGAGTACACAAAGGCACAGCTCGAAGCGGGAGTTCACTGCATATGCTACGATCACCTGTACGCATCGCAAAGCATCCTGAGCAAGCCGCTCTGGGAAAAATTCGAGGGCGAGTCCGTCAGGAAGATCGCGGATTACGTGCACAAGGCAGGCGCGCTCTTCGCCTTCCACAACTGCGGCAACGGGATCTACTTCGACCTGAGCGCGAAATACGGAAAACCCCATGCGATCTCCCATGCCTATGTTGCGGACGATGTGGACAGCTGGGAAGAGCACAAGGCCAAGTGGGGCAAGTGCATCACGACGATCGGCTGGATCCCGCCGGGACCGGTGGCATTCCTCGGTACGCCCGAGGAGATCGAGGAGGAGTGCAAGGCAGAGATCGAGATCTTCGCCAAAGGCGGAGGATTCATCCTCGCGACTGGATGCGAGTTCGGCCCCAATGCCCCGCTCAGAAACGCGAAGCGGATCGTCGAAGCGTCGAAGAAGTACGGCGTCTATAAATAACCACGCAAGAGCGCACTATCAATAACTTAAGGAGGATTACCATACATGGCGACGAAGGAAAAGGAACAGGAACTGATCAAGAGACTACAGGAGGCGGTCATCAACTACAAAGTTGAAGACGCCAGAAAAACGGCGGAAGAGGCGGTCAAGGTGGGCGCCGATGCCTATAAGATGACGATGGAGGGTCTGGCAGGGGGCATGGAGGTCGTCAGCCAGAAGTTCGACAGCCACGAGTATTTCGTCCCCGAGACGCTGCTCTGCGCCAAGGCGCTCTACGCCGCCCTCGACGTCCTGAAGCCGCATATTAAAGTGTCGAGCGGCGGAAAACGCGGCCAGGTCGTGCTCGGCGTGATGCAGGGCGACGTGCACGATCTCGGGAAGAACCTCATCAAGGCCATATTCGAATCATCGGGGTGGACCGTGCACGACCTTGGACGTGACGTTCCGCTTCAGAAATTCGTCGAGGAGCAGCTCAAGACCGACTCCGACATCGTGATGCTTTCCGCCATGATGACGACCTCCATGGTCGGCATCAAGAAGCTTATCCCGATGATCAAGGAGAAAAATCCGAAAGTGAAGATCATGATCGGCGGCGCGCCGATCACCGAGAAGACCGTGGAGGAATACGGCGCGGACATCACGGCGGACAATGCTCCCAATGCTCTTCGCGAAGCCATGAAAATGCTCGAAACGCTGCGAAAAGGCGAGGCAGCCTAGACAGCCGGCAATCTTCATTCAAGGAACTGCGGTACCAGCGGGGAGTCCGACGACCCGTACTCCCCGCTGGTTTCGAGATGAAGGGCCGGGTCAATTTAAAGCAAGGAGAAGGAATAACACTATGGATCATACGATCATCTTTCAGCCTTCCGGTCGTCGCGGCAAGGTACCTGAAGGCACTACGATCCTCGACGCCGCGAGAAGGCTGGGGGTGGGTATCGAGGCGGTCTGCGGAGAGCATATGGTCTGCGGAAAGTGCCGCGTCAAGGTCATGGAGGGTAGCTTTCCGAAGGAGAACATAACGTCCTCGATGAAGCACCTGAGCGATCTCGACGAAAAAGAGATCAAGGTGCTCAAGCGGAAGGATTCGGACGAACACATCCGCCTGGCCTGCTCCACGAAGATCCTGGGCGATGTGCTTGTCTTCGTTCCCGAAGCCAGCCGCACGGGAAAACAGGTCGTGAGCAAGGCCGCCGGCGTCATCAAGATAAAACTCAAACCGGCGGTGTTGAAGTACTACGTGGAGCTGCCCCATCCATCCCTCGATGATCCCCTCGGCGACTTCGAGCGGCTGGAAAAGGCGCTTTCCAAGACTCACCGGGTCAAGGGGCTGTCCATCGATTACCGCGCGCTCCAGGTCCTTCCCGACGCGATCCGCAAGGGGGACTGGAAGGTGACGGTAACGGTCTGGAACAAGAGCGAGATCATCCGTGTCGAGCCGGGTGAAGTGACGACCAATATCGGTCTTGCCGTGGACATCGGCACCACGACCGTCGCCGGATATCTGACCGACCTCAACACCGGCAATGTGCTGGTGACCGAATCGATGATGAACCCGCAGGTGCGGTACGGCGAGGACGTCATGTCGCGCATCACCTACTGCATGATGAACGAACAGACCGGGCTCAAAGAGCTCCAGGCCACGATCATCGAAGGGCTCAATACGATCGTGAAGCAGGCGGCCCACAAAGCGGGGATCTCGCACTTGGACATCAGCGAGATGACCCTCGTGGGAAACACGGCCATGCACCATATCCTGCTCGGGATAAACCCGGAGTACATGGGCGTGGCGCCTTTCACCCCCGCCCTGCATCATTCCGTGGATCTCAAGGCCGACCGCTTCGGCATCGATATCCTTCCCGGCGGAAACATCCACATCATGCCTATCGAAGCCGGTTTCGTAGGGGCCGATAACGTCGGATGCCTGATCGCTGACACGCCGTACAAGCGGGATAAGATGACACTCCTGATCGACATCGGCACGAACGGCGAGCTGGTCTTCGGCAACAAGAAGAAGCTCATCTCCTGTTCCTGCGCCACGGGCCCGGCCCTTGAAGGGGCCCAGATCGAGTTCGGGATGCGGGCAGCACCCGGGGCGATCGAACGGGTCAAGATCGATCCAGAGACCTATGAACCCGTGTACAAGGTGATCGGCAGCAACGAGTGGAGCGACGGACAGCGGAACATGCAGGCCCGGGGCATCTGCGGGTCGGCAATCATTGACGTGATCGCCGAAATGTTCAAGGCCGGGATCATCGTAAAGAACGGCCGCCTCAATGCGGAGATCAAGTCCGCACGGGTTCGGCAGGGGGCGAAGAACGTACCCGAGTATGTCGTTGCCTGGAAGCACGAGACGGCTATCGACCAGGACATCGTGGTCAACCAGAAGGACGTCCGCGCCATCCAGCTCGCAAAGGGAGCCCTCTATTCGGGCTGCCTGATCATGATGCGCAAACTCGGCGTCAGCTCCTTTGACCGCCTTGCCGTGGCAGGCGCCTTCGGCAGCCATATCGACAAGATCGCAGCGATGTCCATCGGGATGTTTCCTGACTGCGATCTGAAAAAGGTCGAGTACATAGGGAACGCAGCGGGCGACGGCGCCCGGATCGCGCTTTTGAACACGGACAAGCGGCGCGAGGCGAACGAGATCGCCCGGCAGGTCGAGTACGTCGAGCTTGCGCTCGAGGAGGATTTCAACGACCGCTTCGGAGAGTCCATGCAGTTCCCCCACATGTTCGACAAATTTCCGCATCTGAAGGGAATTTTGCCGCCGGAATATGTCTAACGTTCTCTGCGCGCGGCAGCGTCGCTTGACGCCGGGCCGCGGAAAGGATGGCACAGAATGAAGGTCCAGTACATTGGCGACACGAAGAAAGTGCAAACCATCAGTGGCAAGGAAGTATCCCTCACGAAGAACGCCGAATACGAGTGCATGGAAAAGGAATATCATTCGGCCACAACGGTCCGGGTGGTCATGGCGGACGGAGAACACGTCAAGATCAAGAGGTCCGAGCTGAAGAAGATGTAGCGGCTGCCGATTCCCGTTCATGCAGATAGCCATTGAATACTGCGGGACGTGCAATTACCGGCCCATTGCGGCCGCTTTCTCGCTGGCAATCCAGGAAGCGTTCGGCGTCAAGCCGGTCTTGGTCCACTCGACTGAGAGCGGTGCATTCACGGTCATTGCGGACGGAGAGACAGTCTTCTCAAAGTCTGTCTCGGGCGTTTTCCCGTCCAAGGAAGAGATCATCGAAATTCTCAGGAAGCGGCGGGGCCCCGAGTGAACGGGCCCGCCGCTCTTCCCTCTCTGCCCGGACAGGAAACGATGATAAAAAAACGCACCATCACGCTGTACATGAACGATCCCATGGGTAAGTGGTGACTGTCTCACATCGAGTCCGCCCGTCGGGCGGAGCAGGAATTCGGCGCGGAAATTATCGTGATCAAGAAAACGGCCCCTGAATATGCATCGGAAAAGGATGCGCCACCCTGTCCCTCGGTAAAGGTCAATGACTGTTTTATCGTGAAAAGGGGAATGATCTCCTACGAACAGCTCAAGGCGGCTCTCGTGAAAGAAGGATAGCGATGGACCGCACGCAGGAGTTGAACCTGTTAAATCAGAAGCGATATGCCGTTACTGCGTGGTTCTACGATATCCTGGATTACCCCTGGGAGCGCCAATACCGGAAGTGGCGACCCGAGCTGTTGAAAGATGTTCACGGAGAGGCACTGGAAGCGGGCGTCGGCACCGGGCGCAACCTGAAATACTACCCAGCAGGCGTGGACCTGACTGCAATGGATTTCAGTTCCGCCATGCTGAAGAAAGCATCGAAGCGGTGCAGCGAAGCAACGTGCAATGTCAAGTTCGTTCTGGAAGACGCTTCGCAGATGGCGACGGTCCCTTCGAACACCTACGACTGGGTCGTCGCGTTCTTTCTCTGCTGCGTCCTGCCCCATGAACTGCAGGACCGGGCGATCTCGGAATTTGCGCGCGTGTTGAAGCCTGGCGGCAGGTTCCGGCTTCTCGAAATGAAGTATTCGGGCGACCCAAAACTCAGAAAAAGGCAGGATTTCTTTGCTCCCCTTGTAGCGAAGGTCTACGGCGCGGGGTTCGACCGGCAGACGCTCATGCACCTCCAGAACAACGCGAACCTGACGGTGACGGGAACGCGCTATATCAAACACGACACGTACGTGCTTATCGATGGCATCCGGATCGTTTGAAGATGCCTTGCGATCAGGATCTTGTTTCTTTGTTTCCTGAAGCAATATAAATAAGTCTCTGAAAATGAAATTGACTTTGCCCGATACCGGTGGTATACATGTAACACTTATACATAGAGAGAGACATTCAAGCCAAGGGAATCCCGTGAAAATCGGGAGCGGACCCGCCGCTGTGATCCTGACCCGCTTTAGGGGTTAAGTCCTTTACTTCTCAATGCGCCACTGACCGGTAACCCGGTCGGGAAGGCCGGTAAAGGAGGGGAGAGCCAGAAGACCTGCTTGGATACTGTTCGCACATTCTTCGGCGTTAAGATCATGTGTGGATTAAGACATCCTTTTAATCCCCCGTCTTGAGTAGAAGACTGGGGATTTTTTGTTGTTTAGCAGTGGGACCGAGGAATAAGAAAGCGGAAAGGGGTGCGATTCCCCTGCTGTCGCGCAACTGTGATGGAAACGAAAGCCGAATCATGCCACTGTCCCGCCCGGGATGGGAAGGCCGGCGAGTAGGTTGTCCTGAGCCAGGAGACGTCTTATTCCGATCTTCGCGTACAAGGAGAAATCATGGTCACGATACTGTTCTCGGAGTTGTCATAGATGCTGGGATTCCTGTTAGTCGGGAAGCCAACTGTGCATACGGCAGGTGAAGCCGTACCTAATACTACATTAAGGAGAAAACATGAACACACTGAAAGAAGTTCTGAATAATATAAAACCGGTAGATGTTTCACGAACAAGCCAGATTCAGGCGCAGCTCGACGATCTGACCAAGCCGCAGGGAAGTCTGGGACGGCTTGAAGAGCTTGCCAGACGGTATTGCCTTATCACGGGCAAAGACAAACCGGTCCTCAGGAACAAGATCATCTTCACCTGCGCAGGGGATCACGGCGTGACGAAGGAAGGGGTGAGCGCCTATCCGGCTGCAGTGACGCCCCAGATGGTCTATAACTTTCTGCGCGGCGGCGCCGGCGTGAACGTGCTCGCACGGCAGGCGGGCGTGCGGGTCATCGTGGTGGACATGGGTGTGGACCACGATTTCGAGCCCGCCGAGGGCCTGGAGATCAGGAAGATCGGCCGCGGTACGGCGAACATGGCTGCAGGACCGGCCATGACAAGGGAACAGGCCGAAGCGTCGATTATGGCAGGCGTCGGGCTCGTGGGGAAGTACCGCGACGGCCTGGATATCATCGGCACGGGCGACATGGGCATCGGCAACACGACGCCGTCGTCCGCGATCGTTTCGGTGATCACGGGAACCGATCCGGAACTGGTCACCGGCCGGGGGACCGGCATCGATGATGCGGCTCTCAGGAGCAAGGTCGAAACGATCAGGAAGGCGATCGCTGTGAACCGGCCGGACCGGCGCGATGCGCTGGATGTCTTGGCCAAAGTGGGCGGGTACGAGATCGGCGGGATCGCGGGCATCGTGCTCGGCGCCGCTCTCTACCGGATCCCGGTCGTCTTGGACGGGTTCATCTCGACGGCAGGCGCGCTCATTGCCGCAGAACTGTGTCCCGCGGCAAAGGATTACCTTATCGCAGCGCACCAGTCCGTGGAGATCGGCCACCGGAAGATGCTGGAGCGCCTGGAACAGCGGCCGCTTTTGGACCTGAACCTGCGGCTCGGCGAAGGGACGGGCGCGGCTTTGGGGATCACGCTGGTCGATGCAGGCCTTCGCGTCCTTGCTGAAATGGCCACGTTCTCATCGGCCGGAGTATCGGAAAAGAGCGCCGAGCAGACGGTTTCGTAGATGTAGCAAGCCCGCTGTGGTGTCATTGCGGGGAGTGCTTCGGCTTTGCTCGGCATAAGCTCTGCGGCGAAGTGATCTCGTATTTGTGACGGGATTGCCGTGCTCCCGGCGGTCGCTCGCAATGACATCGTAACAGCGTTTCTTATTTTATATTGATGGTGTCGTTCCGGAAAGAGAACGAGGTGGACATGATGAAGATGCGGTCGGCATTGGACCCGGATTAACGCGGATGAGAACTTCTCTATTCTTTTCTCTTTCTCTGGTGATGATCGCCTGTTTCGCATCGGCGGCCGATCTTGCATCGTCGCCCCGGCGCATCGTGTCCCTCGCCCCGAGCATGACCGAGATCATGTACGCCCTCGGGCTGGCGGACAACATCGTCGGCGTTACGACCTATTGCGACTACCCGGAGGAGGCGAAGAAGAAGCCCAAGATCGGAGGCATGTCCAATCCTTCGCTGGAGGCCGTCGTCTCCCTCAAGCCGGACATCGTCGTCCTGACCACGGACGGGAACCCGAAGGAATTCGAGGAGCGGCTCGTTTCGCTCAAGATCAGGACCTATGTCTTCGAGGCGCGGCGGCTCTCCGAACTGCCGCAGGGCATCCGCGACCTTTCGGCCGCCTTGAACATCCGGGAGCGGGGCGAGCGCCTTGCACGGGAGATCGAAGAGGGGATCCGGAGGGCGTCCGCCCTGCGCAGTGAGCATCATGTCAAGCGAAAGGTCCTCTTCATCGTCTGGCCGGAGCCGCTCATCGTGGCGGGGCCCGGGACGGTCATCGATGACGCCATAATGCTGCTCGGCCACGAAAATCTGGCGGCGACGGCGAAGACGTCCTATCCCAAGTATTCCATCGAGGATGTCATCAGCCGAGCACCGGACGCGATCTTTGTGGGCAAGGCCACGGGCATGGATATGCGAAGCGTATCAGAGGGTTTCCTGAAAAGAATGTCGTCCGTGCCGGCGGTCAGGAACGGCGCCGTGTTTTACACGAGCGATAAGCTGTACCGGCTCGGGCCGCGTGTCATCGGGGGAATCGAGGAGCTTGCCGCATGTCTCCGGTAAAGATCATCTTACTCTTCCTGGTCGTCCTGCTCATCGTCCTGTGCTCGCTGGTCGCGGGGCCGCGCGTCATCGTTCCCTTCGGCCTGAGCGACACGGACCGCGAGATCCTGTTCTCCATCCGCCTGCCCCGGATCGTCGTGGCAGTGCTCATGGGCATGGCGCTCGGGGCTTCGGGAGCGGTGCTCCAGGGCATTCTCCGGAACCCGCTCGCGGACCCCTATATCCTCGGCATTTCAAGCGGCGCTTCCCTCACCGCCGCGCTCGGCATCATCGGCGGTCTGAGTTTTCTCGGCAGCTTTACCGTGCCGGTCATGGCCTTCATAGGCGCCGTCATAACCGGAGGCATCGTGGGCGTCATGGGGTGGAAGCGGGGAGGGATCTGGCCGGAGCGGCTGCTGCTCGCCGGAGTGGGACTGAGCTTTCTGTTCTCTTCGCTTCTCATGCTGCTGATGAGCGTGTCGACCGACGAGGGAATGCGCCGGGCCACGCTTTGGATCTTCGGCGACCTCTCCATGTCCGAGTGGTCCCGCATCCCCTACGGGCTTGCCTTTGTCGCTGCCGGAATCATCCTCTCCGCAACGCGCGCGAAGGCCCTGAACGCCCTGATCCTGGGCGATGACTTCGCCCACAGCCTGGGTTTCGCACCCCAGCGCGAGCGGTTCATCCTGTTCGTCTCCGTCGGCCTGATGACGGCGGCATCGGTCTCGCTCGGCGGCATGATCGGGTTCATCGGCCTGCTCATTCCGCATATCATGCGTTTCTTTCTCGGCGCGGACAGCAGGATGCTGATCGTCGCCTCGGCGCTCGGCGGCGGATCGCTGCTCTGCATTGCCGATCTGATCAGCCGCTCCCTTCTGCCGCCCATGGAACTGCCGGCGGGCGTGATCACGGCGATCATCGGCGCGCCGTACTTCCTGTTCCTGCTCCGGAGAAAAAATGTCCTCACCATCTGAACCATCAGAGCCGCGGATCCTGGAACTCGATGCGGCCTGCTTCTCCTATGAACGTCAGCGGCCGTTCATCCGCGACCTCTCGTTCAACGTGGGCCAGGGAGAGTTCATCGGTCTCCTGGGTGCGAACGGTTCGGGCAAGTCCACGATCCTGAAGCTCGGAACCGGGATCCTGCGGCCGTCGTCAGGCGGTGTCAGGCTCTGGGGAAGGGACCTGCATGCGCTCAGGCACCGGGACCGCGCCAAGCTGATCAGTTATCTGCCGCAGACGCTGGATATAACCGTTCCCTTTACGATCAGCGAGCTGGTGAGCATGGGGCTCTACCCCTATGACATCCCGCCGGCCATGTCCGTTGACGAGGCGCTGGACCTGGTAGGCCTGGCTACAAAATCGGATGCGAACCTCAGCGATCTGAGCGGCGGTGAGCGTCGGCGGGCCTTCATCGCCATGACGCTGGTGCAGGGCGCGGGGCTGCTGCTCCTGGACGAGCCGCTCGCCAACCTGGATATCAAGTTCCAGATCGACCTCATCAGGCTGCTCAGGAAACTGCGTAAAGCGCGGAACATCTCGGTAGTCATGTCGCTCCATGACATCAACATCGCGCTCCAGTTCGACCGGGTCCTGCTGATCAAGGACGGAAACCTCATCGGCTCTGGCCGGCCCGATGCCATATTGACGAGGGACATGCTGAAGCAGGCCTTCGACGTAAGCATGGAGATACGGCGATCCGAGAAGGCGGGCATGTATATCAGCTACGAGGAAAATTATTAACAGCGAAGCTGTGCTGTCGGAAAGGCGGTGACAGAGGAGGGAGTCGAAGCGCACGGTGGAGACGTAACTGAAGAATGAAACAAAAAAACTGGGAATAGAGAAGCGGAAGGGGGTGCGAATCCCCAGCTGTCACGCAACTGTGATGGAAACGAAAGCCGAGCACGCCACTGTCCCGCAGTGCGGGATGGGAAGGCCGGTGAGTAGGAAGTCCTGAGCCAGGAGACCTCTCGTTCCCAAAACCTCGATGGAAGGAGTATATATAATGAAGGGAATCGTAACAGCAGTCATTGTTTCGTGCTGCGCGGCGGCATTTGCGGTTGTGCCGGCAAAGGCCGACGATACAGTGCAGCTCAAGGAAGTGGTGGTAACGGCAACGAAGACCGAGAAGGAGCCTCAGGATGTTACACAGTCCGTAACGGTCATCACGAGCGACGAGATCCAACGGTCAGGGGCACAGACGGCAGCTGAAGCCATCGACCACGCAAGCGGCATCAAGCTCACGGAAACAGGCGGTAAAGGCTCGGTCACTGAAATCAACATCAGAGGCGCCAATTCCGAGCAGGTCGTGGTCCTGCTTGATGGCAGGCGGCTCAATTCAGCGAGCGCCGGGGGATTCGATATGTCCAGTCTCCCGGTGCCGCTCGAGGACATCGAACGTATCGAGATCGTGCGAGGAGCTGCGTCCTCGTTGTACGGCGCGGACGCTCTGGGCGGAGTGGTCAATATCATCACAAAAAAACCGAGAGGTCCGTCAACGACCGTCAAAGCCGAGGCCGGAACGCACGGATGGCAGGACCTTACGGTGGGAAATTCGAACAAGATCGACAAGTTCTATTATTCGCTGTCGGGCGGCACGCAGAAATACGACGGCTTTCGGGTAAACAGCGATCTTGACCAGTGGAAGGCTGCTATAAAACTGGGCTACGATCACAGCGCAGATACGAATGTCGAGCTGTCCATCGACTCGCTCGGCAAGGAGATCGGTGTGCCAGGCTCAACAGCCGATGGCGGCATCTTTCTGAGTCCGCTGGCTCGTGAATGGGACCGGACCCAGGGTTCGTCACTCACCTATAAGACAAAATTCACGAGGGAGCTCGATCTCAGGCTGAACGTATATCAGAACCAGGATGATATCAGGTTCATTGACCCGAACCCGTTCTTTCGGCAGCACACCGAGAACACGAGCACATCGACCGGGGCCGAGGTGCAGACGAACTGGGTGGCGAATTCCTGGAACCTTTTGACGCTGGGAGCCGAGGCGAGGCAGAATCATCTCGACGGCATTAACACGGAACAGCCTGATGCAAGCCCGGGAGTCCATACCGACTCGATTATGGCGGCCTATATCCAGGACGAGATCTCCGCTGGTGAATCGCTCATCGTTGTTGTCGGAGCACGCGAGGACACAAACTCGGTTTATGGAAGCAACTTGAGCCCGAAAGTGAGCGCTCGGTATATCATTTCCCCGACCGGAACCATCATCCGCGCATCGGCGGGCGAAGCGTTCCGCGGTCCTACGTTGAACGAGCTCTTCTGGCAGTTTGACGGCTTCGAGCAGGGAAACCCGGCTCTGCAGCCCGAGACCTCGAAGGAGTATGAAGCAGGCATCGAGCAGCCATTCGGCAAGAGGTATTCAGTCAAGTTCACCTATTTTAGACGCCTGGTTGACAACCTGATCAACTGGCAGGTAGATCCCTCAACATTTATTTACTCGCCTGTCAATATCAGCAGGGCGCGGATCGAGGGTTCGGAATCGGAGGTAAAAATAGCTCCTTTCGAATCTTTCACGTGGGCTCTTAATTACACGTATACGAAAGCAGTCACGGATCAGCTGACGAGTTCCTATATCGCGGGAATTCCCGCAGCACAGGCTAAGAGTTATGTGAATGTGACATTGCCCGGGAAAACGAATCTCTTTATAGACGGAAGGTATGTCAGAAACTATACCTATCCCGGCATCCCCAATCCTACGCAGGAGTATACGGTCGCCGATGCAAAGTTGTCGCAACCTGTCGAGTTGGGGCAGAAGGTGAAGGCCGAAATCTATGCCGGCGTCAAGAACATGTTCAATCGCGAATACCAGGTGAATGCCGGGTATCCCATGCCTGGCCGGGAATGGTTCGGCGGCGTTTCTTTGGTTTTCTGATAGTTGTATAATTAAAAGAAAGGACGTTGACTCGTCTCAACGTCCTCTCTTGTCGCGACCTATGATGTTCCGCAAGTTCATACTGCTCTCGCTTGCCCTGCACCTGCTCCTGTTCGGGACCGGGATTACCTTTGCCCGGTTTGCCGGAGACCTGCTGCAGGGCCGTCATGACCCGATCATGGTCGCACTGATCGGCAGGGAGGGAACGTCGGCTTCAGGGAACGAAGCGAAGACAGCCGCGCCCCCTGCCGCGAGAAAAATCGTTCCGAACAAGGAGGTCTTGCATGAGCCGGTTCCTGTTCAGCAGGAAGCGCCGGTCCCGGTCCCGGCTTCCGATACAGTCCCCGTGCCTCAAGTGAACAGGCAACCGCATGGCGAGGGGACAGCCGTTGATCAAGATGCGCAGCAGCATGCCTCGGGTGTGAACGGGGAATCAATCGGGCAGACCTCAGCCGCGGCGGGCTCGTCGTCAGGGTCCGTTTCTTCGGAGCAGTGGGCCGTGATCGTGTCTTCCATCGAGCGGGCAAAAAACTATCCGCGCCTGGCCCGCGAGCGCGGTATCGAAGGCATCGTTCGTCTCCGGTTTCGCGTGAGGCCCCAGGGGGATGTGGACCGTGTCGAGATCGTCAAGAGCTCGGGCTCCGAGGTCCTGGATTCCGCCTCGGTCCGGACGGTCTATCGCGCCGGACCCATGCCGTACGTGAGCGGCTGGGTCGAAGTGCCGATCGCCTATGTGTTGAAATGACGGAAGCCGGTCGGAGAAACAAATGACAGCGATGAAAAAAATGGTGACCACCCGCTGTCCGGTCTGTAAAAAGGAAGCAGGCTGGAAAGACAACCCGTACAGGCCTTTCTGCTCCGAGCGGTGCAGGCTGATCGATCTCGGCAAATGGGCCGCGGGGGAATACCGCATCGCCGGTGAGAAAAAGGACATCCCCGACGCGGAAGGGGGAGAAAAAAATGATGGAGAGGTGTAGATAATTTCCCGAAAATATACTACAATGAACGCCAATTCGAGTCCCCACTGCGCGGTGGGATTCCCTTCCCGAAGTTCGTTTTCCGGACCGGGGACCTGATCGTGAGGAGGCATATCGCATGGAAGTCCGCTGCTCAGGCTGCAACAAGCTCTTCCGTGTCGCCGATGATAAGATTACGGGAAACGGCATCAAGTTCGGCTGCACCCGCTGCGGTGATATCGTAAAGATAACCCGCCAGGACTTCGAACAGTACCAGTTGTCCGAAGCGGCTGCCGCCCTTCCGGACATGCTCGCACTGCCTGTGCAGGCAGCACCGAAGGCCGCTGCAGCAATGCCGCCGGCTTCCCGGGAGACGGCGGCGTCCGCCCCCGCGTTCGATCTCGCTCTTCCCGCGGATGACACTGCCGCCCTGCCGCAGGAGGAAGAGGCTCCCCCTGTTTTCGTCAAGCCGGCGGTCCGCGAGGCAACAAAACCCTCAGTGGCAAAGGACCAACCCTCACCCCGGCCGCAGGAGCCGCCTGCCGCTCGGCCGGCGCCCGGACCGGCTCCGGTTCAGCAGAAGCCACCGGTAAAAGAGCCGCCCATCCAAAGACCCGAGCCCGTGCGGCCTGCCGCCCCGGTCTCCGCGCCTCCAGCCGCGGCATCCCCGGCACGAGAGGCGGCCCGGCCGGCTCCGGTCGTTCTTGACGCGGCTCCCGTGCAGTCCGCGGGATCCGGCCTCGGGAAAATGACGGCCTTCATCGTTATCGCGCTCCTGGTTGTCGGAGGCATCGCGTTCGGGGTAAAATTTTATCTCGGGCAGGCTTCGCAGCGTGCGTCCGATGCCGCAAAAGGCATGACCTCACCGGACGGACTGCAGATCCAGAATGCCTCCGGCGCCATCGATCCCGCGAAGGGCGACCTCGTCATAACCGGCGTCATCGAGAACACAACGGACAAACCGAGGCCGGCATGGTATGTCGTCGTCGACGTGTACAATGCCCAGAACGCGGTCCTCACAAAAGGGAAATTACTGAACGGCAAACAGCTCTACACGAAGCGGGACCTCGAAATCCTTGCCAAACGCGGAGTGAACATCCCGGAGCTCAAGAAGAGCCTTCAGGAGCAGGGGGTGACGATCCCTGCCAGGGCTTCGGTGAATTTTGAGATACGCATCCTCGAACCGCCGGTCGGGGTCGCCAGCTTCAACGCGACACTCCAGCCATTCGATCCGGTGCAGCTCTATAAAGAGATCGCCGAGGAGCAGACATAGGAGTTACCCTGCCCGGACGGGCTGAAACCAAGATTGCTTTAACCACACCCTGCACTCGCGCGAAGCACTCGTAATCGTTGGGCGCAGGCAAGCGGCTTCGCCGCACAGGGAAAGAAGCACAGACAAAAGCCCAGCCTTCTCTGTGTGTCCTCGCAGCGGACCCGTGGTTCCCTCAAGTATCCTTATGTCAAAATCAATCATGATCCAGGGCACCGGCTCCGGTGTCGGGAAAAGCATCCTCTGCGCGGCCTTTTGCCGCATTTTTTTTCAGGACGGGCTTCTCGTCGCCCCCTTTAAAAGCCAGAACATGTCCCTGAACTCCTTCGTTACCCGTGACGGGCTCGAGATGGCGCGCTCCCAGGTTGTCCAGGCCGAGGCTGCAGGAGTGGAGCCGTGCGCGGACATGAACCCCCTCCTGCTCAAGCCCAGTTCCGACACCGGCTGCCAGGTGATCCTGAACGGGAGGGTGATCGGCGACTATACCGCTGCGCAGTACGGCTCTTACCAGCGGGACATCTGGCCCTCGATCCAGCAATCCTACCACAGGCTCGCCCGAAACCACGATGTGATCGTGATCGAAGGAGCGGGCAGCCCTGCCGAGGTGAACCTGAAGGACCGCGACTTCGTGAACATGCGAACAGCCGAAATGGCTGACGCGCCCGTGATCCTCGCGGCAGACATCGACCGGGGCGGCGCGTTCGCTTCAATCGTCGGGACAATCGAACTGCTGGAGCCGCATGAGCGGGACCGGATCAAGGGCTTCATCATCAACAAGTTCCGGGGGGATATTTCCCTCCTGACGCCGGGGCTGGACTTCCTCGCTGAGAGAACGGGCATCGCGACGCTCGGTGTCGTTCCCTTCTTCCGCGGCGTGTACGTCCAGGAGGAGGACGGCGTGCCGCTCGAAGCGAATTCGGGATCCGGAGCGGGGAGTGCGGAGTCGAGAGCAAAATCCGAAATTGACATTGTTGTCATCCATCTGCCCCATATCTCGAACTTCACCGATTTTGACGCTCTCGCGGCCGAACCAGGCGTCCGGGTCAGATATGTCCAGGCATCGGCCGACCTGGGCTGTCCGGACGTGGTAATCATCCCCGGCAGCAAGAACACGATCGGCGACCTGCTCTATCTGCGGGAGACCGGCATGGAGCAACGGATCAGGGAGTTCGCTGCCCGCGGAGGTATGGTGGCCGGCATCTGCGGTGGCTATCAGATGCTGGGGAAGGCCATTAGCGACCCCTTCCGCGTGGACGGAACGGTTCCGGAAGCCGAGGGCATCGGCCTGCTCCCGGTAACGACGATCATGGAAACGCAGAAACAGACGACGCAGGTCCGGGCCGAGTCGCTTCGAAGCGAATTCTGGGAGCACGGTGCCGCGTTGAGCGGGTATGAGATTCACATGGGAAGGACCGAGCGGCTCGATGGGGCAAGTGCAGCGTTTCGCGTGCGGGAGAACGGCACGATGCGCGACGACGGAGCCCTGTCGCCGTCGCATCGCATCTGGGGAACCTATCTGCACGGGGTATTCGACAGCGATGTATTCCGGAGCAGTTTTCTTGACCACATCAGGACGCGGAAGGGGGTCGGCATCGTTTCCGGGACGTCCTATGAGAGCCTGAAGCAGGAGGGGTTCGACAAGCTCGCGTCGATCGTACGGTCCAGTATCGACATGAAGGCCGTCTATGACATCCTGGGTATGAAGAAGTGATCCTCCAGGCTGCCTGGCCGCGATCCTGCGGAAGCCGGCAAAAAACAGGTTGAAAAGAGGGGGCGGTTCAGGTATTGTTCTAGCCATCCGCGGGATCTGCGATCCATTTGTCCCTTTCCACCCTCGAGTTCTCCCGAGGCTAATTTTTTCTTGACAAATACCGTGGCTGTGCTATAAAAACGAAATTTTCTGAGAGGGCCGCAAGGCCGGGAGGAAGCCAAATGAGCAGCAGCTGCAGCAGGAACTACCTTTTTACCTCGGAATCCGTCACCGAGGGGCATCCGGACAAGATAGCCGACCAGATTTCAGACACCGTCCTCGACGCGTTCCTCGCGCAGGACCCCATGAGCCGCGTGGCATGCGAAGCGCTCCTGACCACGGGACTGGTCGTGGTGGCGGGCGAGATCACCTCGAAAGGCCGAGTCAATATCCAGGACCTCGTGCGGAAGACGATATCGGACATCGGCTATACCCGGGCCAAGTTCGGCTTCGATGCCGAGACCTGCGGGATCATCGAGTCGGTCCATGCGCAGTCCCCGGACATCTCCATGGGGGTGGACACGGGCGGCGCCGGCGATCAGGGGCTCATGTTCGGCTATGCCTGCGACGAGACACCGGAGCTTATGCCCATGACCATCATGCTTGCCCACAAGCTCACGCGCAAACTGAGCGAGGTGAGAAAGTCGGGCGTACTCCCGTACCTGAGGCCGGACGGCAAGTCCCAGGTCACGATCGAGTACCTGGACGGCAAGCCCCACAAGCTGCATACCGTCGTGGTCTCGAGCCAGCACGGCCCGGAGGTGGATCAGAAGCAGATCCGCAAGGACATCATCGAAAAAGTGATCAAGCCCGTGCTCCCGCCGGAGCTTCTGGACGAGAAGACGGTCATCTACCACATCAATCCGACGGGACAGTTCATAGTCGGGGGGCCCATGGGCGACACGGGACTCACGGGACGCAAGATCATCGTGGACACCTATGGCGGCGTGGGCAGCCACGGCGGCGGCGCCTTCTCGGGAAAGGACCCCTCGAAGGTCGACCGTTCGGCGTCCTACATGGCGCGCTACGTCGCGAAGAACATCGTTGCCGCAGGGATCGCGGCCGAGTGCGAAGTGCAGCTTGCCTATGCCATCGGCGTGCCCGAGCCGGTTTCGATCCATGTGGACGATTTCGGCACCGGCAAGGTGGACCATGAGAAGCTTGTCGACGTCATCAGAAAGAACTTCGACATGACCCCGAAGGGGATCATCCATACCCTCGATCTCCGCCGTCCTATCTACAGGAAGACCGCCGCCTACGGCCATTTCGGCAGGAACGAGCCGGAGTTCTCCTGGGAAAAGACGGACAAGGCTGCTACGCTCAAGAAGGACGCGGGATTGAAGTAATGGCCGATTGCACGCTGCACTCGCGCGGTAACACCCCGCAGTCGCGCTTTGCACTCATAAGCGTCGGGTGCAGGCTCGTAAACGCTGGGCACAGGCGAAAGGTAGATTGCCGATCCAGGCTATGCGTGAGCAGTTTGAAAATTATGCAGGTGCAGCCCTGTGTGGCTGCCCCCAACGCTGTGTGACGTATACTCTTTGACCGCGAAGGCAGGGAATTCAAGTGGGAAGCTGCTGACGCGGCTGTCGCGTTTCGCACAGACGAAGGACGGTAATTCAAACATCAACCCACCCCGTCGAGGGGCGCTGCAGCAGTCACCGCAAGGTGGGTCTGTCAGGCTCGATGGGGTCTTCAACTGGTAGCAACGGCGCCCATTCATTAACCTGAATGGGAGGAGCTTTATGACTACTGCAATGGCTGCAAAAGACTACGTAGTTGCCGACATGAACCTGGCCTCATGGGGCCGCAAAGAGATCAAGATCGCCGAGACCGAGATGCCCGGTCTGATGGCCATCCGCGAAGAGTTTGCCCGGAGCCAGCCTTTGAAGGGCGCGCGCATCACCGGCTCGCTGCACATGACTATCCAGACCGCAGTGCTGATCGAGACGCTGACCGCGCTCGGCGCTCAGGTGCGTTGGGCCTCGTGCAACATCTTCTCGACGCAGGACCACGCTGCCGCCGCAATTGCCAAGGACGGCATCGCCGTGTTCGCCGTCAAGGGCGAATCGCTCAAGGACTACTGGGACTACACGCACCGCATCTTCGAATGGCCGGACAACGGCTACTCGAACATGATCCTCGACGACGGCGGCGACGCCACGCTGCTGCTGCACCTCGGTGCACGTGCCGAGAAGGATATTTCGGTGCTCGACAAGCCCGACAGCGAGGAAGCTACGGTGCTGTTCGCCAGCATCAAGGCCAAGCTCAGGCAGGATCCGAAGTGGTACTCGACGCGTCTGGCGAAGATCAAGGGCGTGACCGAGGAGACCACCACCGGTGTGCACCGCCTGTACCAGATGCACGAGAAGGGCGACCTTAAGTTCCCCGCGATCAACGTCAATGACTCGGTCACCAAGTCCAAGTTCGACAACCTCTACGGCTGCCGCGAGTCGCTGGTGGACGGCATCAAGCGAGCCACCGACGTGATGGTCGCGGGCAAGATCGCCGTGGTCTGCGGCTACGGCGACGTGGGCAAGGGGTCGGCACAGGCGTTGCGTGCATTGTCCGCCCAGGTGTGGGTCACCGAGATCGACCCGATCTGCGCGTTGCAGGCGGCGATGGAAGGCTACCGCGTGGTCACCATGGACTACGCCTGCGACAAGGCCGATATTTTCGTCACCGCCACCGGGAACTATCATGTCATCACGCATGACCACATGGCGAAGATGAAGGACCAGGCGATCGTTTGCAACATCGGCCACTTCGACTCCGAGATCGACGTTGCCTCGTTGGAGAAATACCCGTGGGAAGAAATCAAGCCGCAGGTCGACCACATCATCTTCCCTGACAAGAAACGCATCATCCTGCTGGCCAAGGGTCGCCTGGTGAACCTCGGCTGTGCAACCGGCCACCCGTCATACGTGATGTCGTCCTCGTTCGCCAATCAGACCATCGCCCAGATAGAACTGTTCACCCATCCCGACAAGTATCCGGTAGGCGTATACACACTGCCGAAGCACCTGGACGAAAAGGTCGCGCGCCTGCAGCTGAAAAAACTGAACGCGCAGCTGACCACATTGACCGATCAGCAGGCCGCCTATATCGGCGTGTCCAAGGAAGGTCCGTACAAGTCGGAGCACTACCGCTACTAAGCGGGGAAGCTCAAGAAGGAAGTCTATCCGGTGCCGGAAAACATCGCAAGGAGATCGCGAGGCTGAAGCTGGAGGCCATGGGTATCCGCATCGACAAGCTCGCGCCGGAGCAGAAGAAGTACCTCGAGTCCTGGAAGATCGGCACGTAGGGACAAAGACTCACAAGACAGAAGCGAACAGACAGGAGCCAGAAGTCGGGAAGCGGAACTCAGATGGAGATGTATTCTGAATTCTGTTTTCTGACTCCTGGCTCCTTTATTTTGATCTATGCAGAACTACCTGAAAATCATCCTCTCCATGATCATCTGGAGCACCTGGGGCGTCCTGATCCGCTGGATTGCGCTTCCGCCGGTGGTGGTGCTCTTCTATACCTCCCTGATCGCCAGCTTCCTGGTGCCCCTCGTTCTCGCGGTAAGAGGGGACTTCCCGAAGCCTTTCTTTACCATGGACTCCTGGTACCTCTTCGCCGGGCTGGCGATGGCATCCATCCTGAACAATATAACCTACTTCTATGCGCTGGGGCACACGACCGTCTCCAACGCGGTCTTTACCCACTATACTGCGCCTGTGCTCGTGGCAGTACTCGCGCCATTCGTGATCGCCGAACGTCTTGAACGGGTTACGCTCATCTCGCTGCCTCTCGCCGCAGCCGGCATGACGATGATCGTGCTGAACGAGGGGGGAATCCGGCTGAACAGCGTTCACCTGCCGGGCATTCTTGCCGGAACGGCGTCGGGGTTCGGTTATGCCTTTATGATCATGCTGACGCGCCGGCTGAGCCTGCTTGAGCTGAATCAGAAGGCTTTAGTCGTACTGCTCTGGATCACGGTCCTTGCCACGGCACCGGCCGTCCTTTCCCTGGATTACTCGATCGGTCCGCGGACTGCGGCCCTGCTGCTGATCACGGGTGTCTTCCACTCGACGATCGCGCCTCTCCTGTATTTCAGCGCCCTCAAAAAGGTGCTGGCCCAGCATGCGGCGGTCCTGGGATATATCGAACCGCTTTCCGCGATCCCGCTTGCATTCCTGTTCCTGTCGGAAACGCCGCCGCTCATGGCGCTCTTCGGCGGTGCATTGATCCTCTTGTCCGGGTATCTGGTCGTGCATGCAAGGATGTCGGTTCGGTAGTCACCAGGAACAACCATTTTATTTGGCAACCAGGTTCAACTTAGGCTATACTGAACTTATATCTTTGATAGATCAAACTGCATTACAGGAGGCTCGTCATGGGGAACGATCGTTTTACCAGAAGGGACTTTCTGAAATCAGCCGGTATGATCACGGGCATGGCTGCCTTCGGCCAGGTCCCTGCAGAACTGCTTGCAGCGCTCGATGAACAGAAACTGGTCCGTTATCCAGAAAAGACGGATATGATCCTGGTTACGTCCCGCCCGCCCCAGCTGGAAACACCCTTTCCTTATTTCAAAGAACTGATCACCCCCAATGAGGCGGTCTTTGTCCGGTGGCACATTGCCAACGTCCCGACATCCGTCGATTTGGATACATGGCGTCTCACGATCGGCGGCAACACGGAGAAGGAGCTTCAGCTGTCCATGAATGAGCTCAGGACGAAGTTTGCTCCCGTCAGGTATACCGCCGTGATTCAGTGCTCGGGAAATAGCAGAAGCCTGTTTGAACCCCGGGTTGCGGGCGGCCAGTGGAAGAACGGGGCCATGGGGAACGTCACCTGGACGGGCGCCCGCCTCAAGGACATCCTGAATGCGGCGGGACTGAAGGAGGGGAGCGTTGATGTAGCCTTTGACGGACTCGATGGTCCGCCGCTCCCATCGGTCCCCGATTTCGTGAAGAGCCTTCCCGTGGACAAGGCGCTGGACGAGGATATCATCGTTGCCTACGAAATGAACGGCAAGGCGCTGCCGATGCTGAACGGATTCCCGGCGCGTCTGATCGTGCCCGGTTGGTTCGCGACCTACTGGGTCAAGTCACTCAGCTCGATCACGGTCCTGAACAAACAGTTCGACGGCTTCTGGGTCAAGACGGCCTATCGGATCCCGGACAATCCCTGCGGCTGCGTCCCTCCGGGCGGCAAGCCGGACAGAACGATTCCGATCAATCGTATGACGACCCGTTCGTTCATCGTCGATCCGTCCGACGGGTCAACGCTCAAGGCAAACAAGCCGATCACGATGATGGGTATTGCCTTCTCCGGCGGATACGGCATTCGCGATGTGCTCGTCTCCCTTGACGGCGGGCGGTCCTGGGACGAAACTCAGATTGGAAAGGACATGGGCAAGTACGCCTGGGTCCAGTGGTCCTATCCATGGAAACCGAAAAAAGCCGGGAAATACACGCTCATGGTCAGGGCTACCAACAGCATCGGAGAGTCGCAGCCCGTGGAAAAGCTCTGGAATCCGGCGGGGTATCTGAAAAACGACATCGAAAAAGTCGAAGTGGTAGTGCGATAGGAGGAATATCATGAAGAACCTTATCCCGATCCTCGCGTTCATTGCCCTCTCGATGCCTGCTTTTGCCCAAGAGCCCGGACAGCCGGGAAGCATGGGAAACGTGCATTCCATCCAGCTTCCGACGCCGACGGTAACACTCAAACAGGCGCCGGGAGTGGATAAGGCTGCCTCGTTCTGCGCAATTTGCCACAGCCTTGACTACATCACGACGCAGCCGCCATTTTCGCGGTCACAGTGGACTGGTACGGTGAACAAGATGATCAAGGTCATGGGGGCCCCCATCCCGGAGGAGGACGCAAAGACGATCATCGATTACCTGGCCGCAAACTACGGAAACGGTAAATAACGGGTCCCGGTGTCCCGATGTTCAATGCCAAGTGAGTGAAAGGAGAGAATATGAAGAAGGGCTTTATTGTTGCAGCTGCTGTTCTAGTTGCTGTGGTGGCGGTCGTTTCTTCAACCGGCGCGGCGCTGGCGGCCGGCCAGCCCGGGGAGACGCTGTTCAAGCAGAATTGCGCGGTTTGTCACGTTGACGGCGGGAATATCATCAACCCGCAGAAGACTCTCCATAAAAAAGACCGCGAAGCCAACAATGTCAAGACTGCTGAAGACATCATTAAGAAAATGAGAAACCCCGGCCCGGGTATGACTCAATTCGATACGAAGACGATTTCAGACAAGAACGCCCACGAGATCGCGGAGTATATCCTCAAGACGTTCAACAAATAAGGACTTCGACTGCCTTGACCAGAGCCATGTCCCGGGAGCCCCGGTGACATGGCTTTTGTTGTTTAGCCGCAGGTCGACACCGACGTGGAGGAATATCGGGGAGCTTGACAATGCAGGGGAGTCTGAGTATTATAGGGCCACGCTAGGGCTCATTGGCTCATTGCAGCACATCGGGGCGTGGCGCAGCCCGGTAGCGCGTCTGCTTTGGGAGCAGAAAGCCGGAGGTTCAAATCCTCTCGCCCCGACCAGTTTTGAATTGAAGATTGAAAATTGAGAATGCCTTTTTTTCTTTTCAATTTTCAATTTTTAATAGCGCGAAGCGCTTGCGCGCCTGTAGCTCAGGTGGATAGAGCAACAGCCTTCTAAGCTGTGGGTCAGGGGTTCGAATCCCTTCAGGCGCGCCAGTTCTATCGACCAAGGTCGAATACTGATGCAAGTCAAGAACGACCACAGCCTGACCCCAGGGGTTTCAGGGGAAGGATTCCCCTGAGCTTCGGGGGAGATACCAGAGGGGGCGGACCCCCTCTGGGGAGCGCCTGGCGCGCGACAGGTCAGGGGTTCGAATCCCTTCAGGCGCGCCAGTTCTATCGACCTAGATCGAATGCGGATGCAAGACAAGAAAGGCAATCTGGAGCAAGGTACAAGCTACCTTCGAGGATTGAGGGCGGCAGACATAATGGCTGTTGACAAATGAACGTCAACGCTATACAATGTGCTCCGCTTTTCATACTGTCAATACGGTGGGCGTAGCTCAGCTGGTAGAGCACAAGGTTGTGGCCCTTGTGGCCGCGGGTTCGAGCCCCGTCGCTCACCCCAAATTTCCGTAGAGACGGTCGTTGCCGGCCGTCTCTACCAGTTTTTAGACCCGGTACCGAGGGCGCCCGTAGCTCAGCTGGATAGAGCGTCGGACTTCGAATCCGCAGGCCGCAGGTTCGACTCCTGCCGGGCGCGCCAATTGCCAACTCAGTGCTTACCCGCTAGTGATGACAGGCGCCGCGCACCCTGCGGCCGAGGGGTGGAAGGGGAGAAACTCCCCTGTGCTTCGGGGGAGACACCAGAGGGGGCTGGCCCCCTTTGGGGAGCCCTTTACGGGCGCCGCCGCAGGTTCGACTCCTGCCGGGCGCGCCAGAAATAAATGGAAAATGCACAGAGCAAAACGCGGGGATGCGGTTTGCTGTAAAGGTTTCATTCTCAATCGCTTTGATCTTCCTTGTTCTCATGCGCCCGTAGCTCAGCTGGATAGAGCGTCGGCCTCCGAAGCCGAAGGTCGTGGGTTCGACTCCCGCCGGGCGCACCATAAAAACATCGTCGACAAGATAGCGCAATCAGCAAAGCCCGGGAAGCAACAGGAGAACCCACGACCAGGGGTTTCAAGGGAAGGATTCCCCTGAGCTTCGGGGGAGAGACCAGAGGGGGCTGGCCCCCTTTGGGGAGCCCTTCAGGGCGACGGAGTGCGGTTCGACTCCCGCCGGGCGCACCATAAAAATATCGTCGACAAGATAGCGCAAGCAGCAAAGCCCCCGAGAGCAGCAGGAGAAACCACGACAAAGGGGTTTCAGGAGATGGCTTCCCCTGAGCTTTGGGAGAGACGGGCGAGCCCCCGCTGGGGAAGCCCTTTTGTGGCGACGGAGTGAGGTTCGACTCGACTCCCGCCGGGCGCACCATCGATAACAGGCGATTTTTTTATGGGGAACAGCAGTTTTTTGTTGCATCCCGACACAAAGATCAGTATAATTACCAACGCTTTCGCAACTGGTACTCTTTTTTTATTTTCGCGACGGGCCGTTAGCTCAGTTGGTAGAGCAGCTGACTCTTAATCAGCGGGTCGAAGGTTCGACTCCTTCACGGCTCACCATACACAATTCAGGGAGCAGTGAGCAGCAGGCAGCCTTCCACGAAAGCTGCTTCTCTGTTCACTGCTCTCTTTTTTGGTGCATTGGCGAGAGTGGCGGAACTGGCAGACGCGCCAGACTTAGGATCTGGTGGGCAACCGTGGGGGTTCAAGTCCCCCCTCTCGCACCATTGAACCGGCGTGCCGACTTCCGCAGACCGAACGAGCTTCACCATTCAAAACCGAAATTATTTTACGCAAAGGTGGTAACGTATGAAAGCCGTACTCGAAGACGTCAGTCCAGTCAAAAAGAAACTGCATATCCAGGTCGCTGTTGACGTGATCGCGCACGAGATGGGAAAGGCCGTGGCAGACGTGGCGAGAAAAGCGAAGATCCCCGGGTTCCGGCCCGGCAAGGCGCCCAAGTCGGTCGTGGAGCGGCATTACGCGATGGAGATCGAGTCCGAGGTGATGAACAAGCTCATCACGGCTTCCTATCTGCAGGCCCTGGAAGAGCACAAACTGAGCCCCGTCGACGTCCCGAGCATCTCGAACATTTCCCCTTTCGACAGGAACGCCCCGCTCAACTTTACCGCGGTGGTTGAGGTCCGGCCGAAGATCGAGCTTGGCGCCTATGAGGGCCTCGAGGTGAAGGATCACAGCGTCGCGGTAAGCGACGATGAATTGAACCAGACCATCGACCACCTCCGGGAGATGTACGCCGAACTCCAGCCCGTGGAGGGAAGAGCGTTGGAAAAGACCGACACGGCCATCATCGATTTCGAGGGCTTCCGGGAAGGCAAGCCGATCGAGGGCGCCAAGGCTTCAGGCCACATGCTTGCCCTCGGCACGAACAGCCTCATTCCGGGGTTCGAAGAGCAGATCGTGGGAATGAACCAGGGCGAGTCGCGCGAGATCGCTGTGACGTTCCCCGGGGATTATTCGAACAAGGAACTGGCGGGTACGGCTGCGAACTTCACGGTCGCCTTGAAGGAGATCAAGAAGAAAGTACTGCCAGAGCTGAATGACGAGTTCGCAAAAGACATCGGCGGCAACAAGTCCGTGGCTGAACTGACGGAGGGGATCAAAAAGGACCTCGAAGCCAGGAAGCGCGATGAACTGGCCGCGGCCCAGCGAGAAGAGATCATGGCGAAGCTGATCGAGGCCCATTCTTTCGAGGTCCCGCAGGGGATGGTGGAACGCGAGCTCCAGTCCATGGCGCGGCAGCACGTGACCCGCATGGCGCGGCGCGGAGTCGACGTGACTAAGACCTTCGACGCCGGCAAGTTCCGGGAAGAAAACAGGGCCATAGCCGAGAAGCGCGTCAGGGGCATCCTGCTCCTCGACGTGATCGGCGAAAAAGAGGGGGTCCAGGTGAGCGAACAGGAAGTGAACTCGGCACTCGCCGCTATGGCCAAGTCCACGGGCCAGACGCTCGACGCGGTCAGAAAATATTACGACTCGATGGACGGCGGGCTGGACAATCTCCGCTCATCGATCACCCAGGAAAAGACCCTCGCTCTCTTGCTTTCGAAGGCAAAGAAGAGTTATAATTGAACCAGCGCAAGGCAGGGAGCATGTTCTTTGCTTTTGTGAAGAGGGATCTGGCAAAGGAGAAACGAGAATCATGTCTTTGATTCCCATGGTGATAGAACAGACGAGCCGCGGCGAGCGGGCTTACGATATCTACTCGCGGCTGCTTAAGGACCGGATCATCTTCCTCGGCACTCCGATCGATGATGGAGTGGCGAACACCGTTATCGCCCAGCTGCTCTTCCTTGAGGCGGACGATCCGGACAAGGACATCTACCTCTATATCAATTCCCCCGGGGGCATCGTTACGGCGGGCCTTGCCATTTACGATACGATGAACTACATCAAGTCCCCCGTGTCCACGATCTGCATCGGGCAGGCGGCCAGCATGGGAGCACTCCTCCTGTGCGCGGGCACGAAGGGCAAACGGTTCTCGCTGCCCCATGCGCGCATCATGATCCATCAGCCCATTGGCGGTTTCCAGGGACAGGCCACGGACATCGAGATCCACGCCCGTGAGATCCTGAAGATGAAGGAAACGCTCAACCGGATCATGGCGAACCACACGGGCCAGCCGATCGAGAAGATCCAGGCCGACACGGACCGCGACTTCTTCATGTCCGGCGAGGACGCCCGGTCCTACGGGCTTGTGGACGAGGTGATCACGAAGAAGACGCCTCGCGGCGGAACTAAGGAGAAGTAAACGTATGACGGACAAAGAGAAGAAAGAGCATGCGGCGGCCCTGAAGTGCTCGTTCTGCGGAAAAGGGCAGGAAGAGGTCAAGAAGCTGATCGCGGGACCATCGGTGTTCATCTGCAACGAGTGCGTGGACCTCTGCAACGAGATCATCGCCGAGGAGTGGGAGGAGGCCCGTGAGGCCAAGGTGCCCCGCCTGCCCAAACCGTCGGAGATCAAGCGCACGCTCGATGAATACGTCGTCGGCCAGGAGCGGGCAAAGAAGATCCTTTCCGTTGCCGTTCACAATCATTACAAGCGGATCGGCGTCCAGCAGGAGCTCGGCGACGAGGTCGAACTCCAGAAGAGCAACATCCTGCTTATCGGCCCTACCGGCGTGGGGAAGACGCTGCTCGCGCAGACTCTGGCACGCATCCTCGATGTGCCTTTCACGATAGCCGACGCCACGACGCTTACGGAGGCCGGGTACGTCGGCGAGGATGTGGAGAACATCATTCTCAAGCTGCTGCAGAACGCCAACTACGACGTGGAGCGGGCCCAGCGCGGGATCGTCTACATCGACGAGATCGACAAGATCAGCAGAAAATCGGAAAACCCCTCGATAACGCGCGATGTGTCCGGAGAGGGCGTGCAGCAGGCGCTGCTCAAGCTGATCGAAGGGACCATTGCAAGCGTCCCGCCCCAGGGCGGACGCAAGCATCCGCACCAGGAGTTCATCCAGGTGGACACGAAGAACATCCTGTTCATCTGCGGCGGCGCCTTTGTCGGCCTCGATGCGATCATCGATCAGCGGATCGGCCAGAAATCCATGGGATTTGGCGCCGATATCCAGAGCAAGAACGAACGGAAACTGAGCGAAACGCTGGCGAGCCTGCAGCCGGGCGACCTCCTGAAATACGGCCTCATTCCCGAGTTCATCGGCCGGATGCCGGTCGTGGCGACGCTGGAGGAACTTGATGAGCACGCGCTGATCGACATCCTTACCCGTCCCAAGAACGCGCTGATCAAGCAGTACCAGAAACTGCTGGCGCTCGAGGGCTGCAAGCTTCGCTTTGTCGACGATGCACTCGTCGCCGTGGCAAAAAAGGCGATACATCGGAAAACGGGCGCGCGCGGGCTTCGTGCTATCCTGGAAGACGTGATGCTGAACGTGATGTACGATGTGCCATCCCAGCCAGGGATACGGGAATGCATCATCAGCCAGGAAGTGATCAATGAAGGCGCCGAGCCGCTGCTCATCTATGAGAAGATAGCGTAGAACAGAAGACAGAGTACGGGTCACCGAGGACAGACAGGAGACATCAGCATTGCGACGTTCTCGTCTGTCCTCTTTTTTTATCACTTCCCGGCCGCCGTATGCCGTCTGTTCTGTGATGCCTGTCCCCGGGACCCTATGAAAATCCTTTCAGCCGAATTCGTTACCAGCGCCGCCCAGTCCGGGCAATTCCCGCGGGACGGCCGGCCCCAGATCGCGTTCTCCGGACGCTCCAACGTGGGGAAATCATCCATCATCAACGCGCTGCTCCACCGCAGGAACCTCGTCAAGACCAGCGCTACGCCCGGCAAGACCCAGCTTATAAATTTCTTTCTCATCAACGAAGGCTTGTATTTCGTCGATCTCCCCGGGTACGGCTACGCGCGCGCCCCGCAGGCGGTGACCGATGCGTGGGCGCCCATGATCGAGGGGTACCTCAAGGGAGCGTCCCGGCTGTCCGCCGTTGTCGTGCTCCTGGATTGCAGGCGGGAGCCCGATGACCGCGACCGTCTCCTGATCTCATGGCTCCGGCAATATGACATCCCGGCCATCTACGCGCTCACCAAGGCCGACAAACTGAACAGGCAGGAGTCGGAACACGCGAGACGGGAAATTGCCAAGGCGCTCGGGCTCCCGGCTCCGCTCCCGCTGACGTCGGTGAAGAGCGGACAGGGAATCAGGGAGCTGTTGGCCGAGATAGTGAAAAGCATCAGGAACACAGACGACAGGGGACAGAGGACAGGCTGAAGCGGAAGAGATGCTTTCCTGTTTCAGTGTCTGTTCTGACTTCTGTCTTTCGCTTAAGGGGGTCTCGTGGAGTTCGTGCATGCGTTGACGGGTTCACTGTTCTGGGCTGCGATCCTGTGCATCGTTCTGTATGCCACTGCCTTTTTCGGTATCGGCCTGCTTGCAAAGAAGTCCGGGCTGCTCAAACCGGTCGCCAACGGGCTGAAGCTCGTTGCCCTGTTCCTCGCCATCCAGCTTTTCCTGTACCTGGGCGTTCAGGACCACTTCCCGCGCGCCGCGGAGCATCTCCACTTTTACTCACTGCTCATCTTCACGTTTGCCGCTGTCCGCCTTGCTCTTTACCTGTACGGAGACCTTTTTGTCGTGCGCTGGAAGGGGGGGAGCTTCCCCGCGGCCTTCAAGAACATCATCACCGCCCTTGTCCTGGTCATCGTCCTTCTGATCCTGTTGAAGGAGATCCTGAACATCAACGTCACCTCCCTCATTGCGACGACGACGGTGCTTACCGCCACGATCGGCCTTGCGTTTCAAAGCACCCTTGCCAACATGCTGGCCGGCCTTACGATCCATCTTGAGAAGCCGCTCAAGCAGGGTGACTGGATCTCTGCGGGGGGCCATGAAGGACGCGTCCTGGATATCACGCTCCGCTCCACCCGGATCTTTACGCCTGATCACAATGAAGTGTTCATACCAAACAGCAAAGTCTTGAGCGAAGCCGTTGTGAATTACAGTCTTCCCGATTCGATACTACTCCGCAGGCTTACCGTGGGCGTCAGCTACGGCATTCCGCCTAACCGGGTGAAGGATGCGGTCCTTGAGGTTTTGTCGTCCGTGCCGGGAGTTGCCAAGAGCCCTGCACCTCTAATTCGAGTGACGAGTTATGGTGATTTTACCGTACACTATGAGATCCGCTATCCTCTGACAAATTTCTCCCAGCTGACGGTTACCGAGGCCGAGATCATGAACCTCCTCTGGTATCGTTTTAAGCGCAGCGGCATCGACATCCCCATGCCGATCCGCGATATTTCCATCCGCCAGGTGACTCCTGAGAGCAGACAGGCAGAGCAGGAGCGCCTGGCCGCTGAGATCATGGACCTGATGGAAAAGGTCGAGATACTCTCGCCGCTCAACAAGGCAGAACTCAAGAAGCTGGTCGAGCGATTGAGCGTGATGCCTTATGCCGCCGGCGAGGTTCCCGTACAGCAGGGACAGCCGGGCGATTCGTTTTATATCATCAAGAGCGGCCGGATAAATGTGGTCGTGGAAAAATCTTCCGGTGAAACCTCTGTGCTGGCCACGCTCGGGCCCGGCAACTTCTTCGGCGAGATGAGCCTGCTCACGGGCGCCGCGAGGACTGCCAGCATTCATGTCACGGAAGACGCCGAGTTCATTGTTATCGATAAAGAAAGTTTTCGCTCCACGCTCGCCAATAATCCCTCGATCGCGGAATCCCTGAGTCATATCCTCTCCGAGCGTCAAGCCGGGCTCGATGCCGAGCGGGAGCGTCTTGATGCTTCAGCGATCGAGCGGCGCAGGAGGGATGTGTCCGGCAGGTTGCTGTCCCGGATCAGGGATTTCTTCGGCCTGGCCTCATGACCCGGCTTCCGGGCGGGTCCGTGCAAGCCCGGCAATTCTCGAGATCGTTCGCTCGTGGTCGTTGAAGTGCATCCGGGATGCATCTCCAACGTTACCCGTCGGTCCCGCGGCACGTACGGGATGCCGCCCCCAGCGACCGCATGAGCCAGAGATTTTGTTGACTCCTTGCTTTTTCTGGTTTAACATGGTCGGTGTTGTCCTGTCATCTGGCTAGACAGGCGTTGCCGGCCACCGCGACGGAGAACAGGGCGCTGGTTCTGCCCGCAATGAGAACGCCTCAGAACGGGCATTGCGGAGAATAGGGAAACGATATGACGGTTCACCACAAGAGGGGCTGCCATGCGTTGCGTAACCACGCGAAAGGATGCCGGGACGGAGCATCCGGCAGGAAGTCACTCCGATGAGAAAACATCTCTTCATCATCCTCGGCATTTTTACCCTAGGCGCGCTGACATGCGGCATCTACCTTGCCTATTCGTTCGACCGCAGATTGTCCGACTTCAATAATATCATCAAGCTGCACCATGTCGAGAACCTGCGGGAGCGTCTGCTGCTGAATATCCGGAAGGTGGAGATCGATCTGTACTCGCTCGGTTCTTCTCAGCCGGAGAGCGCCGCGGCGGTCGAGGGTCATGTGTACGACATCAAAACGTCGATCAATACCTGCTACGGGTGTCACCACATCCCGAGCGTGCTGGAGCGTCTCGATGACCTTCGGCAGCAGATCGAGCAATACGATGACGCCGTGAAGCGGCTGCTGTCTCTGCGTGCCGGGACCATCAGCCACCGGGACGCCCATCTGGATGCTCATATCATCGGCGATTCACTGATGGGAAAAGTGGAGATCATGGTCGTCCGGACCAGCGAGAAGCTCAGCGACCAGACCGAAGATTCCCTGCAAAAGGCCCACCGGATGAAGCTCGTCATGATCGGCCTGATTGCCGCCGGTCCCCTGATTATGATCCTGTTCGCCCTTACCGTATTGCGAGGGGTGACGAAGCCCGTCCAGGTCCTCCTTCAGGCCACGAGAACGCTGAAGGCCGGCGACATGGCGCACCGGATAACGGGATTGAAGGATGAATTCGGGGAGCTTGCCGTGGCATTTAACGAAATGGCGGGGTCCCTGCAGTCGACCATGCGCGCCATAGAAGAGAGTGAACAGCGCTATCGGATGCTCTTCGAAGGCGCTGCTGACGCCATCTTCATCCTGGAGGCGGAGGGAGACAAGGCGGGGAGAATTCTGCAGGCCAATCAGGCAGCGGCAGTGATGCACGGGTACACGGGAGAAGAGCTCGAAGGCATGAACATCCGGGACCTCGATTCACCGGAGTCACGCGCAGCCGCGCCCGCGAGGATGGAACGGATCCGCCGGGGGGCATGGACCAAGTTCGAGATGTCCCACCAAAGGAAGGATGGCACCGTGTTTCCCGTTGAAGTCAGCGCGGGACTGCTTGTCGTAGGGGGCCGCCAGTTCATCCTGGCTGTGAACCGGGACCTCACGGAGAGAAAGCGCACCGAGGAGGCGATGCAGAAGACGGAGCGGATCAGGGTCGCCGGTGAACTCGCGACCGGCCTCGCCCATGAAATCAAGAATCCGCTCGCGGGGATCAAGGTCTCGATGCAAGCCCTTTCCGAGGAGAACTCCCTGTCGGATGAGGACCGGGATGTTCTGAACAGGGTGATCGGAGAAATCAATCGCATTGAATTCCTGATGAAGGGGCTGCTGAACTTTGCGCGCCCGCCGAAGCCCCAACTGGCGAGCACCGATGTGAACGCCGTCCTGGACACCGTCGCGAGCCTGGTGCTGAAAGAGCGGTCACGCTCCCGGGAGGGGGCGCGCGCGATCCGGCTCAAGCGCGAGCTTGATGAGGATCTGCCCGAAATCATGGCCGATCCCATGCAACTTCAGCAGATTTTCATGAACCTGATGCTGAATGCCATCGACGCCATGCCCGAAGGCGGAACAGTGACCATGAGGACCGTCTTCGAACGGCAGGCCAATTCCCTGCGGATCGAACTGTCCGACACGGGACGCGGGATAGACTCCGCTACCATGGCCAAGATTTTCGACCCTTTCTTCACAACGAAAGCGAAAGGGACGGGGCTTGGACTTTCGATCACCAAACGTCTGGTGGAGGAGCATGGCGGAAGCATCACGCTCGTGAACAACCACGATGGCGGCGTCACCTGCAGCATCACCCTCCCGGTCAGATTGATGGAAGGGGCGTTGACGGCATGACGGACAAGGCAAGGATATTTCTCGTTGATGACGATGAGCTCATCGTGTCCATGCTGTCGCGGGTGCTCAAGAAAAGCGGGTACGATGTCCGCACGGCGACGAGCACCGAGGCGATCGTGAGCAAGATCAGATCGTGGTCTCCCGCGGTCGTCTTTCTCGACATCAGGCTCCCTGAAAAGAACGGGGTTGACATCCTGCGAGAATTGTCCGAGGAAGGCGTTCGCACGCAGGTCGTCATGCTGACCGCGGACGACACGGCCGAAACCGCGGTAACGGCGATGAAGCTCGGGGCTGCCGATTATCTTACCAAGCCCTTCAACGTCGAAAAGATCAAGCTGGTTCTCCGCAATATCCTCGAAAAGGAGGACTTGAGGGAGGAGGTAACCTATCTCAGGAAGGTGAGTTCCGGTCTCCTGGATCCGGCGATCATCGGCGAATCAAAGTCTGTTCACGACCTGAAGTCCCAGATAGAGAAGATGGCCCGGGCCTCGGTATCGACGCTTCTTATTACGGGGGAGAGCGGAACGGGCAAAGAGCTCTTCGCCCGCTATGCGCACCGCCTGATGCGCGCGCCGTCGGATTCAGGATTCTCGCCGTTCATCCAGATCAACTGCGCGTCGCTTCCGGAGACCCTGCTCGAGAGCGAACTCTTCGGCCATGAAAAAGGGGCCTTTACCGACGCGAAGGCCAACAAAAAAGGGTTGTTCGAACTGGCGCAGAGGGGGTCCCTGCTGCTCGACGAGATCGGCGACATGCAGCTGAACCTGCAGGCCAAGCTCCTGCGAGCGCTTGAGGAGAGGACCGTGCGGCACGTCGGCGGAAGCGAGGAGATCCCGGTCGATATCACCGTGATAGCCACCACGAACAAGAACCTCGCCGGAGCCGTGGAATCAGGTGAGTTCCGGAGCGACCTGTTCTTCCGGCTGAATGCTTTTCATGTGCAGGTCCCGCCGCTCAGGGACCGCAGGGAGGACATCCCTTTGCTGGCGAAGAGCTTTCTCGCGTCCTTCAGTGCCGGCCCAGGCAACAAATCGGCAAAGTGCCTGTCTCCCGAAGCGGAAGAGCTCCTGAAGGCCTACCACTGGCCCGGCAACATCAGGGAACTCCGCAATCTTATCGAGCGCATCGTCGTTCTCGAGAGCGCGTCGGAGATCCGGCCGGAGCATCTTCCCGAATGGCTGCTCGGCCCGTCAGGAGCCGTGCATCTGGACCACGCTCGGCAATTCATCCTACCGGAATCGGGGATTTCCCTGGAAACGCTTGAGAAGGACCTGATCCGGCAGGCGCTCGAACGATCGCATAAGAACAAGACGCAGGCGGCCAAACTCCTGAACATCAGCTATGATACGTTGCGGTATCAAGTGAAGAAGTTCGGGTTGGACTCGACATGACGCTCTTCAAGTCTTGCGTTGCCTGCAGCTTCTCGAACAAAGTCATGTCGGACAACCCCTGGAAGCAATCCCTCGACTTGGCATACCCCGGCTCGCGCCGGGACAATGTCTCGTCCTCATCTGCGGCTATAATTATCAGGAAAGATAAAACTACATCTTGAGCTGGTAATGGAATTAGGGAGTTGCCCCGCGCTGACTTACTCCCTATTCGAATATTCACAGCCCGGTCATCATGCGTGTAAGCAATTGGTGAAATCCCCATATAATCCAACTTTGTTGAGCAAGAACGCACAGCCTTCCCCTCTCTTTCCCGCGATGACAACAACTTAACTTATTATTATAATTGAATTTATTCAAATGGCATAAAATATGTATAAGATACAATGTTCTGTGTGAACAATGACACCTGGTTCTTATTGCCTGTTCCATGAAACACTTCTCAATTATTCCGTCGGGATTGAGACTTGTTTTCCCTAGTTACGGCTGACCTAAAAAATGTTGATGAGGGCGCTATGGACTGCACCGTTCGAAACGCTAATCATGAAAAGGTCGTGGCTGTAATTGAAAAGTTCCTGAAAGAACGGTACCAGGATGTCTGTTCCTGTCCGCGATGCGTAAATGACATTGCGGCTATAGCTCTCAACTATCTGCCGCCTCACTATTACGTGGAAGATGGGGGCAATAAGGACCTCGGCTCTCCCATGGTGATGGTGGAGACCGCCGTTGTTGAAGCGATCGGCCTGATCATGGATAAGCCGAACCATCCTTGTTAGGGGTGGGCAAGCGGCAGCAGATGGTTGTTTCGGCTCTATGCAATTATTAAATGGCGGAATGCCGACATACTTACCTGCGATTTCGCCAAATTTTTGAATCGGGTGATTTGCTCGGTAATTATTAACAAGTTGATTTATTGATTGTTTATTATGGCATTTCATTTGCATTAAGAATGTGAAGCATATTCGTGAGTTCGGTGAATTGAATATATTAATAATTATTTTTGGAAGGACACTTATAATACGTGCTTGACCTTTTGCATTCTTTTGCAGTAAAATTCAAGGCGGTTTATTATATAGTTTCAAATCCGGTCAATAATAATGAGGTAGCTCAAGATTCTGAGTGCTTTTTCGAGAAGTAAAAATAGAGAAGTAAAATCTAAACGGGAGGATAAGAAGAAGAGGTAGAAAAAGATTCTCAGTGTTTTTTCGAGAAGTAAAATCTGGAAGTAAAATCTAAATGGGAGGATAAGAAATGGAAACAAGGAAGTTCTCAAAGCTGTTTCTGTATCTGTTTTTGTGCAGTACCGTTGTCTTTGCCCTCGCGTTTCTCGGCGGGTGTAAAGGCAGCGACGGCTCAAATGGCCTGCCGGGAGCACCCGGTGCTACGGGTCCTGCCGGTGCTACAGGTCCTGCAGGTACAGCCTCTGGGTTCGGCACGCACAGCATAGCCCAGGGCAAGGTTGACGCGACCGTGACGATTACCGCTGTATCCAATGTCGGCGGGCAACCGCAGGTCACCTTCAATGTTGCAACAGCATCCGGTCCGTATACGACTCTTCAGTCAAGCCAGGTTAACGCCAAGCTTGCCGACCTAGTCACCACTGTCAGCGGTTCCTTTGTATCAAAGGCCACTGGGTCCAACTACTCAACAGATTACTTCGACATGTGGACCTCGGAAACACCGGGGCACATTGCCTGTCCGGCGGGTACTGTCTATACTGCTGCGTCAGGAACTGTAGCGGCGTTTTGCAAAACATCGGCAGGTGCGCTTGCGACGCCGGCAACTCCCAACCTTGTCACAACCGATGCAGCCAACGGAAATTACAGCTACACCTTCGCAACGCCGTGGGGCGGTGCGTGGCCAGGCTACAATAACCTTGACTACAATGCCGCGAATAGCAAGCGCGTAATGATCACGGTTAGTTCCGATAATGTTACGATCAACAACGCCGTAGGTTTCTTGGATGTTGCCAGCCAACCCGCGTCCGGCGCGACCGCAACGAAGATAGATTCCCAGCGCCAGTTCGTGACCATCCAGGCCTGTCAGAAGTGCCACACCAAGTACATGGACAACGCTGCCCATGCGAACGTCTACCTCGACACGCGTGGCTGCGACCTCTGTCACAGCCCCTTGTACGCCTCCGCGCCTAAGCATGCGGTGGGCTTCATGGACCCGATCAACGTCATTTTGCCGGTGTTCATTCACCAGATCCATGCGTCAATTCCCAAACAACCGACGGGCCCGACTGTCGAGTTCCCCGTCACCTATCCCCAGGACATGAAGAACTGCACCGTCTGTCATACCAACAGCGGCCTGACCTTGGGCAGCGGCGATAAGATCGACAACTGGAAGACTCATCCAACCCGCCGGGTGTGCAGCAGCTGCCACGTTACGGTTGACTTTGTTAATGGCAGCTCATTTGTCGGCCTTGATGGCAAAACCAAATCACACTTTCAAGAGCCCAATGATAGCGCATGCACGACTTGTCATACAGCCACTGGAACCGGACTCACTCCTCCGAGCATGACTGAAGCTCACGACACCACGACGCCGAAGTTCGTCGCACCAGCGCCCGGGTTGGTATCGTCGCTTACGACGTCGGATTCTCCGGAATATAATGTCGTCATCACCATGAGCACTCCGACGGCTAATCCGAATTATTACTCGGTCGGTGAACAGCCGGTTGTGACCATCACCTTGACCAACAATGATGCTACCGGTAGCGCTTTAACAACTACCCCGACTCTGACCGGAGGTCATGCGCCAGGGACCTACGACCCCAATAGCCTGTCCGTAGCCAACATGTATGTCTATGGTCCTCGTTCCTCGCCCAGGCCGAGCTTTATTCCTGCCGGCGGGAGTTCTTCTTCTTTGAAGACATACGCGACGGCAACCAGCACAAGCAACTGCTGGGACGGCGGCAATACAGCCTTAGATGGCACAGCTTGTGTTCCAGCCGTTTACAACACCGCCAGCAAATTCACGAAGTCAATCAACCTGTTGGGGCCGACTTATTTTTCGGCCAGCAGGTCGTCCGGCGTTCCACCGCTCGGACCGAACACTACTACTGATCCTAACAAAGCGCCACTGGCTGCTGGTAATGGCTGGACCTATACGTTGGCGCCTATTCCAGCAGGCACATTGCCAGGAACCTACTTTGTCCGTGTCTATCTCGGCAATACCTACACCTTTAACATTGCCGACCCTGATCCGAACCAGATCGTTTCCGTCGGTCTGGCGAAGTTCCAGGTTGGCACCGCGACTGAGGAGAAGAGGATTACCGGCAACGCTGACAACACCAACGCATGTGCGAATTGCCATGGCAATGAGATCATGCACCGCGATGACCATGCCTCGATATTCGATGCCGATCACTGCAACGGCTGCCACTATGTAGGGGCCCGCGGTAATTCCACCATAGGAGTCAGCGCTTCAACGGCTCCCATTTCAAACCGGGTCCATGCCGTTCATTCCGCTCAAGCCACCGGCGACATCTCGGTCATTAACTGGTCGGTGCCGAATGAGTGGAACGTGGAGGTGGGATTCCCGACCATTGGGAGCTTCGCGACGTCCACCATTACCTACCCGGCGAATATCGAGCGGTGCAATACCTGCCATGCGTCAGGCAATGCCTCATACAAGAGCAATCTTTATGAGATACCCTGCTATGGCTGCCATGCCGATGTTCCCGGGGCGACTGCTCATATGACCACGATGGGCGGCAACCTCAATTCAATCGTATCCGGCACTACGGGCACAGTGACCGTACCGGAGTCCTGCGATGTTTGCCACGGCCCTGGCAAGTCTGTTGATATCGCCGATCAGCCGTAACATTGCAGCCTGAATTTCAGTGACAACTTCTATGGGCGGACCGCAAGGTCCGCCCTTTCTTATGGGCTTTAACAGGCTTGAAACGGACTATGGACAGTCAAGGCCCGGCGTGGCGACTTGTGTCAAAGATGTTTCCGATTTTATCAGGGAGAATGAAATGAAAAATAAAGTAGCAATCTACTTCGTGTTCTTGTTGCTTATCGTCTCCGCGTTCAATTTTTCAGGCTGTTCCAGGCTGTTCGGTCCTTCGGACGAGGATGTGATCAAAGCTGTTAACGAGAGTGCGGCCTTCAAGGGCGGACTGAGCGGGCTTACATTGCAACCCCCCATAAAGATACTGGAAAAAGGCAGCCGCAAGAGCGACGGCGCGTGGCCTGTTAAAGTTAAAGTAACATTCACTGCTTATATGAGCAAAGATAAAATTTCTGCGCCGATGGAACGAACGCTTGTCTATGATATGCGAAAGACGAAAGACAGTACCGGAAAGACCGTTTGGACGGCTTCCGTAGCTCAGTAATACCAGCGGCAAGTTCATCATACGAGCGTACTATCGTCTTCATTCAGATACGGGTGGAACCTCCTTTTGTCCTTCTCCCCGGGATAGCATTGACGTGAAAGACGTGCCCGGAGCATCTTCTCCTTTTTCTTGATTTTTATTTTGTTGTTTGCTATAGTACGACCGTCTTTCGGATCGGGTCGATGCCACGAGAGAAAACCTGATCGAACCACACTGAGGAAGGGAGAAAACACCTTGAGGAGACATACTATGCTGCTGATGTTGAAATGCGGTCGTCCGGTTTTGCAAACAGCATGTGCCGTGATTCTGCTCTCGCTGATGTTGCTGTGCACGCCCGGTGTTTCCCAGGCGGTCGACCTGTCGGGCGATTCCCGCACCTACCTCCAATCGCGGGAGACGGCGGACAGCACGAAGATTATCGGGGGCTATGAATATCTCGATCTCGATGTGCAGAATTTGGGCAATGAGACGATCAGCTTTCATACCGGCGGATGGCTCCGCTATGACTTCAAGGGAGAGGAATTCAACGAAAAGACCAACGATGACCTTCAATATGCCTATTTGAGTTTTAAAAGCAAAACTGATAATACGATGGTCAATCTCGGCCGTGTCATGGTGTTCGAAGGAGTAGCCCATGAGCGGGTGGACGGCATCTACGCAAGAACGGACCTGAGGTACAATTTCGGGATTTCTGCCTTCGGCGGCAATCCGGTGGAGCTCGGCAACCCGCTTGACACGCCTGCCGGATCGTCGGGCAACAACAGCATCTACGGAGCGAGGCTGGCCCATCAGGTTGCCGGACTGTATACGATCGGCGCCTCCTATCTGAAGGAAGAGCGGAACGGCGCAGATTACCGGAAAGAAGAGGGAATCGATCTGTGGCTCCACCCGGTCAACAAGGTGGATCTCTCCGGCCGGTCAAACTACAACGCGATCACCAAGGAGTGGATGGAGAACACCTATAATCTCGTTCTCGGTCCCTTCGCCGGATTGCGGTTCACCACCGAGGCCTCCTGGATCAACTACAAGGATTATTTCTTCGGCACGACGATGTCGGCGTTCACGTTCCAGCCGGGTGTTCTGGACCCGAATGAAAAGGTCCGCATCCTGGGCGAGAACGTGGCGTACAATTTTACCGACAAAGTCAGCATAACGGCTGATTACAAGACCTATGCGTATTCGATCGCGGGAGACTCGAAATACTACGGGGCGAACCTCAAGTATTCCGAAACATCCCAGGGAGCGGGCCTCTCCGCTCACAAAATGGACGGAGACACGGACCGGCTGAAGTACTGGGAATACCGGGCATACGGGTTCAAGAAGATCGATAAATTCGATGTGTCCGTTGACGTGCTGGACGTGAAATACACGGTTGCGATCAACGGGGTGAGCAATGCCTATTCCGCGTCGCTTGGACTGGGCTATGACGTGCTGGAGAACCTGAAGATCGGGGCGGATGTTGAGTATGCAAAGAATCCGGACTTCGACAAGGATATCCGGACATTTTTGAAGGCGATCTACCGGTTTGACGTCGGCACCGGCGCACGGAAGGGGGTCTAGCGTGAAAAACAGAATCGTGAAAATGTCATTCCTATTGCTCCTGCCAGTGCTTGCCCTGGTTCTTTTTGCCTGCGCCCATACCCAGAGCATGGCGCTGAAGCATCCCATGGAGGTCTCGGGAATGCCGATCTGCAGCGACTGTCATACCGACTGGAGGGCTTCGCTCAATCATACCTCCGATTTCTACACACGGCACAGGTTCTATGCCGCGCAGAGTAACCAAGCCTGCGGCATTTGTCATAAAGAATCGTTTTGTTCCGACTGCCACGCTCACAAGGAAGAGTTGAAACCCAGCGACAAGTACAAGGATTCTCCGGAGCTGGCATTGCCGCACCGGGGTGACTATCTGAATCAGCACAAGATTGACGGAAGGATCAATCCGGCATCCTGCTTCCCCTGTCATGGCCGCCAGAATAATGAGAGGTGCAAAACATGTCACCGATAAGGAAAATGAAAATCGCGATCCCGCTTCTGTTCATGGGGCTCCTCATCACGGCCGGATGCAGCGGGAAGGGGAACGCGAGTTCCCCCTTTGATGCTGACAGCGGGCAACACCCTGTGGGATGGCTTCCCTCGGGGCATGCGACCGCGGCTAAGGCGAATGAGGACTCCTGCATGGGATGTCATGGAAGCGATCTGTCCGGAGGCATTACGGGCGTGTCCTGCCTGTCCTGCCACGTGAACGGGTCTCCCTTCACGCTTACCGACTGTACCTCATGCCACGGGAACCCACCCAACGGGAACGCTTCCCCGAACACGACCGGCGCACATGACATGAGAACGGGCCACTTCGCCCCCTCGGTTATCTTGCCCGACGGCTGCAACACCTGCCACAACGGGGCGGGGTCGGGAACAACGAAGCACGATAACGGCACCGTGGATGTTTCCTTAATGAGCCTTTACAGCTCCCATAATGGGACAGCAACGTACAACAACGGGGACGGCACATGCTCAAACGTGAGCTGCCACGGAGGCCAAACGACGCCCAATTGGATGACGGGCTTTATCGATGTGACCACCCAGTGTACACAGTGTCACTTCTTCGGCACTGCCGCCGGAACGCCTGAATATAACAGTTTCTGGTCCGGGAAACACGACCTGCACGTAAATACGGAGAACATTAGCTGTTTCTCGTGCCACGAGACATCGAAACTAACCCTTAGCCATTTTGTGACATTGAATACGTTGACCATGGAAGGGCCCGCGTCGGCAACCATCAACGATCTGTTAAATTACACAAACCATACCTGCGCCGCGGCTTGTCATGTCTCGCGTGACTGGTTCGCACCGTAACACTGCTGAGTCCGATATTGACAAACAATGCTTCTGAAAGGCCTGGACAACGTGTCCGGGCCTTTTCTTGTCGGCGGGGCGCACGGTGCCTACTCGCTTTCGCACTTGACCGGGGGATGGGCGGTGAAGACGGCTGAGAGGCAATAGATGTTCGGTGTTCGAACGAAGGATGAGGGTGGACCGAAGGGGCTCGGAAGGGGATAAATGGCAAGTTCACGGCTTATCGCAATAGAAACCCGGGTAGTCAGAGCTAAAGAGGTTGTGACCCGTTCGCAATCTCTGCCGCCCCTGGCCGTGGCCGTCTGGCTCCAAAACGACATGCCTTACTCACCGTCCGAACTCTGTGTGCCGCGTCGTATTTGATGTCGTTTTTCATATGCACTCACCGGTCGCTCCGCGGCGGGGTTCCATACTTTTCCCGCGAACGGATCAGACGTCGAATAGGGGACCGACGCGACGGTCTTCATTTCGTGAGCGATATACATATTAAAGGTTGTTCCATCTTCCCCCTTCAGCGAGATGCTGTCGGGCCGCACTTTAATGATCTGCGACCCATCCGGCAATTTGTCGAACAATCTGAATAAAGACTGTTCACCTTTCGTTACTATAATGACGGCACCTATAAAATTCTGGCTTTGTATCGTACCAACGAGGCTGTAGCCTGATGGAGCGGCGACCTGAGCGTGCACGCGATCGCTCAAACAAAGCGACAGAAGCGACAACGTGATAACCAGGTTTATAAGGACGAGACTGCGTGCTGTTTTATTTCTCATGGGTACGTGGTTTGCAGATGTCCAGACCATGAAAAATAATAACGCTTTGTCCTCCCTCTGTCAATGCCTTCGAGTACCGTCGTTGCCGCTCAACTAATTCGATCCGCAATCGGGCAGGAGCCCCGCAGTAGTCCCAGAGCCGGGCACGCCGGTCATAGGGGGCAGTTCAGGCGGTTTGTTCGGCTGATAAAGGGAAGGCATGTCGGGGGAATCAGCCTTATTATCTCTCCGGTCTGCTTAAAGAACTTGTCATCAATACTGCAGTCATGTTAAGCTCTCTCATGCCAAGAGGAGAAGTCAAAATGCGGGGCAACGGGCGAAGTCTGTTCTTTATTATTTTCACTGCTTCCGGATTTGCCGGACTTATCTATGAATCCATCTGGACGAATTACCTGAAACTCTTTCTTGGTCATGCGGCCTATGCCCAGACCTTGGTGCTCACCGTATTCATGGGCGGCATGGCGCTTGGCTCCTGGATCTGCGCGAATTACTCAAAACGATGGGGTAACCTGTTGCTCGGCTATGCATTGGTAGAAGCGGTCATTGGCATTTGTGCCGTACTCTTTCATCCGCTTTGGATTCAATTTCTCGACTTGGCATATACAAGATTGATACCGGGTCTTGGCTCGCCTGCAACGGTAACGATCTTTCAATGGACAACGGCAAGTCTGTTTATCCTTCCCCAATCGATTCTTCTTGGTATGACCTTCCCGCTCATGACTGCCGGCGTCATCAGGCTGTTTCCCCAGAATGCCGGTGCAACGGTCGCCATGCTTTACTTCACGAACAGCATCGGAGCCGCAGCGGGCGTCCTTGCCGGCGGATTTCTTTTCATCGACTGGTGGGGTTTGCCGGGAACGCTCGCCGCGGCCGGTCTTATCAATATCACCGCTGCAGCGGTCGTCTGGCGGACGGTCCGCGAGCACAGACCCCTTGTGGAAAAAGCGCGAGCCGTAGCGAATCACGGAACGGGAGGCGCTTCGACGATCACCTATCGGGTTCTTCTCGGTGCAGCGCTGCTGACCGGCGCATCGTCATTCATTTATGAGATCGGCTGGATACGCATGCTGAACCTCGTCTTGAGCAGTTCTACCCATGCGTTCGAGCTCATGTTGTGCGCCTTCATTACGGGGCTCGCATTAGGGGGCTTGTGGATACGGCGCCGCATCGACGGCTTGCAGCAGCCTGTCCGGTTCCTTGCCTTCGTGCAGATGGCCATGGGAGCGCTGGCTTTGGCGACCTTGCCCTTCTACGGTCACACGTTCGAGGTCATGGCGTGGCTCATCGGCTCTCTGGAAAAGACCGCCGCAGGGTACGCTCTCTTTAATATTGCCAGCAACGGCATAGCGCTTGTCATCATGCTTCCGGCCACGTTCTGCGCGGGAATGACCCTGCCGCTCATCACCGCTATCCTGCTTCGGGACGGACAGGGCGAAAAAAGCATCGGCGCGGTTTACGCGTTCAATACTATCGGGTGTATTATCGGTATCTTATTTGCCGTTCATGTTGCGATGCCGATGCTCGGGCTAAAGGGGATGCTCGGCATCGGCGCCGGCATAGACCTTGCGCTGGGTCTGGCGCTGGCCTGGTGGGCGTTCCCCACAGCGCGTATTCCGGCAATAGCGACGGCAGCGGGTATGGTGGTTCTGCTGGTCGCCATGACGGCCGTTCAATTTGACGTTCATAAAATGTCCTCCGGTGTTTACAGAACCGGTAAGTTGTCAGGCGCAGGTGAAGCAGAGATTGTATTTCATCGCGACGGTAAAACGGCTACGGTATCGGTCGTAAAATATAAAAATTCCCTTTCCATCAAAACGAATGGCAAATCTGATGCGAGCATCAGTTTAACGGGGAGGGGGAGCTCAGAGAACGATGACGAGTCGACCCAAATCATGCTTGGCGCTATGCCGCTGGTGTTGCATCCGCATGCAGAAACTGCCGCAGTCATCGGCTGGGGCTCCGGCATGTCCACTGCCGTCCTGTTAAGCACTCCGCAGCTTGATCGCGTGGATTCCGTGGAGATCGAGCCGACCATGGTGCAGGCTGCCATGCTTTTTCGTCCCCGCGTGGAACTGGCTTACACGGATCCCCGAAGCCATATCCACATCGAAGATGCCAAGACATACTTTTCTCTTTACAACCGGAAATATGACATCATTGTTTCGGAGCCTTCGAATCCGTGGGTCAGCGGGGTGGCGGGCCTTTTTTCGAAAGAGTTCTATAAGAGGATAAAGGACCATTTGAACGAAGATGGCCTTCTTGTCCAATGGCTGCAGCTGTATGAGATCGATACCCCCCTTGTGGCCTCGGTATTCGATGCGCTCGCTGCCCAGTTTTCCGACTACGTCGTCTATGTCACGGACGATTCCGACATCATTGTCATTGCGCGACCGACCGGCACGGTTCCCGAACCTGATCCGGCGGTTTTAAGCGCGCGGGGGCTTTCGAACGAGTTGAACCGGGTGGGAATCAATGGTCTTCAGGACGTTCTCGTCCGCAGACTCGGTAATAAACGCGCCCTGCAGCCCTTATTCGATAGTTATAATGTGCCGGCGAATTCCGATTACTACCCTCTGCTGGATCTGTATGCCACCCGCGCGCTCTTTATGGGGACCTCAGCAAAAGACCTTACAAGCAATCCGGATTTACAGCTTCTGCCTGCCGTGGAGATGCTCGGGCATGAGCCTGTAAACATGAACAGTGCGCAAGTAAGCAATGGGAATTTTAAGAAATCGGCCAAAATCCAACTCGCTGACATGTTGTACGGATATATACTGTCTGGCCGCCCCTGGAAATTGGACCTTCCCGTGGGGCGTTCAGCCGATGATTTGCGACAATACGCGGATAAGGTCCGGCTGGAGCTTTCGGGTTGTTCGGGGAAAGTGTCACCTGACGAATGGTGGGATGGGACGTTCTATATTGTGGCCCAGTGCATCCTGCCCTACTCATCGCCCAATCAATTGGCGCGCTTCTGGCAAAAGGCAGAATCTTCTTCCTGTTGGTCGCGGATATCTCCGTCCCAGAAAGACTTCATAATGTTGCTCAAGGCCGTGGATAGCCGCGATGCCCTCATGATGGCGCAAGTCGCTCGTAAACTCCTGGAGGAAATGCCTGCAGTTCACCCGGTACTTGAAGCATATATACTGTCGGCTGGCATGCTGGGTGATCTCTCCCTTGGCAAAACTCAGGATGCACGTTCATTATGGGAACAATTCGGGCCCCGTCTGGACAAAAAGGGCTCGCAGTCCCTCTTATTACGACTTCTTGTTGCACACATTGAGCATCCTGCACGAGGAACCGTTTCCTCAACTTTTCAGCAGTGAAAAGGACATGCCGTCTTTGCACCGGAGCTCAGAGAGTAATTTCCGTGCCGACCCCTTCCTTCGTGAAGATCTCGAGCAGCAGCGCGTGGGGGATCCGGCCGTCGATGATGTGCACCTTGGAACACCCCGCTTCGAGCGCCTCGAAGCAGGATTTCGTCTTGGGAAGCATTCCTCCGCCGATGATCCCCGCATTGACGAGCGCCTCGACCTTCTTCTTGTTCAAGGTCGGAATCAGGTTCTTGTCCTTGTCCAGGATGCCTGCCTGGTCCGTCAGCAGGATCAGTTTCTCCGAATTCAGCGCACCCGCAACAGCGCCCGCCACGAGGTCGGCGTTAATATTGTAGGTTTCTCCCTGTTCCCCGACACCGACCGGAGCGATCACCGGAATGAACTCGCCGCTCTCGAGCGCGGTCAAGGCGCCGGGACGCACCTCGGTGACCTCGCCGACGAGGCCGATGTCGATGATCTCCGTTTCCCCGGTATCCTCAGATTTCTTTGTCATCTTGAGCTTGCGGGCCTGGAGCAGGCCACCATCCTTGCCGGTAAGGCCCACAGCCTTGCCGCCCGCCCGGTTGATCAGGCTCACGATCTCCTTGTTTACCTTGCCGCCCAGAACCATCTCAACGATGTCCATGGTTTCTTCATCCGTTACCCGCTGGCCTGCGACGAAAGCGGGCTTCTTTCCCATCCGCTCCATGGTCTTGCCGATCTGGGGACCGCCTCCGTGCACGATCACGGGATTGATCCCGATGTACCGCAGGAGCACAACGTCCTGGGCGAACCCCTGCTTCAGGGCTTCGTCGATCATGGCGTTGCCGCCGTACTTGATCACGAACGTTTTGCCCCGAAAGGTCTGGATATAGGGCATCGCCTCGATCAGGGTCTTCGCTTTTTCGATCAGCTTCTGCATGAAAACCTCAAGAAATAAATTTAACCACAGATGAACACAGATGAGATCAGGCCGACTAGGTGTTAACCCGTGTTCACCTGTGGTTCCCCGAGTTACAGAATGTACCGGCTCAGGTCCTCGCTCTTCATGATCTCGGCCAGCCGCTCGCGGACGTACGCGGCGTTGATGGCGACTTTTGAGCCCTTTTTCTCGGGCGCATCGAAGGATATCTCGTCGAGCAGCCGTTCCAGGATGGTATGGAGCCTGCGCGCCCCGATGTTTTCCGTGCGCTCGTTCACCTGGGTGGCGATGCCGGCGATCTCCTCGATGGCATCCGATGAAAAGGAGATCGTGACGGTCTCCGTCGCGAGCAGGGCAACCTGCTGCTTGATCAGGGCGTTCTGCGGCTCGGTCAGGATGCGGATAAAATCGTCCTTCCCGAGCGAATCGAGCTCAACGCGGATCGGGAACCTGCCCTGCAGCTCGGGGATCAGGTCGGAGGGCTTGGACACGTGGAAGGCGCCGGCGGCGATGAACAGGACGTGGTCGGTCCTGACCGGACCGTATTTGGTCGTGACCGTCGAACCCTCCACGATCGGAAGCAGGTCGCGCTGAACGCCTTCGCGGGAGACATCGGGGCCGTGGCTTTCGCGGCCGGCGATCTTGTCGATCTCGTCGAGGAACACGATGCCGGACTGCTCCACGCGCTGCACCGCTTCCCGGATGACCTTGTCCATGTCGATCAGTTTGGCCGCCTCCTCCTGGACGAGGAGACGCAGGGCTTCGGGAACCTTGACCTTCCGCCGCTTGGTCTTCTCGGGCAGCAGCCCGCCCAGCATCTCCTTCAGGTTCATCTCGATCTCTTCCATGCCCACGTTCGAGATGATGCCGAAGGGCATGACCTTTTCCTTCTGCTCGAGTTCGACCATCCGGTCGTCCAGCTTGCCCTCCCGCAACTGCTGCCTGAGCTTCTCCCGGGTGCTCCGGTGCTGCTCCTGCTGCTCGGCGCTGGGCTGGTCGAAGCCGGGCGCCGTCCTGACCGGCGGGAGGAGCAGATCGAGCAGGCGCTCTTCGGCCAGGGCGGCGGCCTTCTCCTGGACCTGCTCCGCCATCTCGTTCTTGACCATGTTGATGCCGATCTCGGTAATGTCGCGGACGATGGAGTCCACATCGCGGCCGACATAGCCCACCTCGGTGAACTTGGACGCTTCGATCTTCAGAAAGGGCGCCTGGACAAGCCTGGCCAGTCGCCGGGCGATCTCGGTCTTTCCCACGCCCGTAGGACCGATCATGATGATGTTTTTCGGCATGACCTCGTCGCGCAGGTCCTCCGAAAGCCGCTGGCGCCTCCAGCGGTTCCGGAGCGCAATGGCAACTGCCCGCTTTGCCTTATGCTGTCCGATCACGTACTTGTCGAGCTCTTCGACGATCTGGCGGGGGGTGAGGGTGTCCTTCAAACGAACCTCCAAAAAAATCAGAAAACAGAAGACAGAGGCGAGAGGACCGGCAAAAGCCCCGCTCATCAGGTTTGCGTCTGACTCCAATACCCTGTCTTCCGTGTTCCGCGTTACAATTCTTCTATCGTGATCTCACGGTTGGTATAGATGCAGATGTCGCCGGCGATCTTCATGGAATGCTCCACGACCGCCCTGGCGTCCAGTCCCGTATGGTCCATGAGCGCGCGGGCGGCTGCGAGGGCATAGGGGCCGCCGGACCCGATGGCCGTTACGCCGTTCTCGGGCTCGATCACATCGCCGTTGCCGGAAAGGATGAACGACCGTTCCCGGTCAGCCACGATCATGAGCGCCTCGAGCCTGCGCAGGACCTTGTCGGTCCGCCAGTCCTTGGCCAGTTCCACCGCAGCGCGCGTGAGGTTGCCGTGAAACTGATCGAGCTTTTCCTCGAACTTCTCGAACAGCGTGAAGGCATCGGCGGTTGCGCCTGCGAACCCGGCAAGGACCTTGTTGTTGTACATCTTCCGTACTTTTACCGCGTTCCGCTTCATCACCGTCGAGCCGACTGTGACCTGTCCGTCGCCTCCGATGGCCGTCTTGCCGTTCCTCCGTACTGCCAGGATGGTTGTCCCGTGCATGGGTGCTATTTCACTCATGATGCCTCCCGAAAGGACCGGACGCCGGACCGCAGAACGCATATGCGCTTTGCATTCCCCTGGTCGCTCCTCCATCGGTCCGCTGCATTACCTGGCTACTTTTTTCTCGCCTTCGGATGCGCCCGGTCGTACACGTCCATGAGCGAGGTAAGGTTCAGGTGCGTGTACCGCTGGGTCGTCGAGAGACTTGCGTGGCCCAGGAGCTCCTGGATCGCCCGCAGGTCCGCTCCGGACTCGAGCAGATGGGTTGCGAAGCTGTGTCTCAGCGTGTGGGGGCTCGCTTTCTGCAGCAGGCCCAGTTGCTTGCGATATTTTTCTAAAATACGCTGAACGGTACGCACTGTCAAGCGATTTCCCCCCGGACCGGTGAACACCGCCCTGCCGTCCGTGGTGGGCTTCCGCGAGCGTTGATAGCGATCGATAGCATCCAGCGCCTTTTGCCCGATCGGCACGATACGCTCCTTCCGGCCCTTGCCGCGGACTCGCACGGTCCTGTCATGCCGGTCGATGTCTTCGCTGTTCATGCCAACCAGCTCGGCGGCGCGGACTCCGGCGGAGTAAAGGGTCTCCAGGATTGCCCGGTCCCTGAGCACGGACCCTTCCTCTCCGGAGGACCCGGGTCCGCCCGGCGCGTTCATCAGGCGTTCGGCGTCATCCACGGTGATGACCGGGGGAAGGCGCTTCTCGCGCCTCGGCGTCGAGGTGAGCCTGGCCGGGTTCACCGTCATGACGCCTTCCCGGTTCAGATACCGGAAGAACGAGCGCAGCGCCGACAGTTTCCGGGCGATCGATGATTTCTGCATCTTCCCATCGAGCAGGTGGGCGATGAACCGTCGCAGCAGTTGATGGTCCGTATCGGCGAGCGGCCGGTCTCCGAGGAATTCGAAGAATTGTTCGAGGTCTGCCCGGTAGCTCCGCCCGGTATGCTCCGACACGTTCTTTTCCTGCTTGAGATACCGAAGGAACTCGAATACTTCCCTGCGCATGGATTACTTTAGCGTATGGGGTGGGATTTTGCAAGAGGGGGCTACTGGCAGGGGATGAGGAGCGAGAAACGAGTGACGGGGAGCACCTCTATCCTTTTTCGGTATTCTGCGCTCCGCTCTCCGCCGTCTGTCCCGCGGGTTGCGGTTCTTCCTTGTACCCGCATTCCTTATTCAAACAGGCGATGAAGGGCCCGGTCTTCTTGGAATACTTCTCGACGAGGAAAGGAGCGGCGCACTGGGGGCACGCACGCAGCACGGGCTTGTACCAGATGGCGTACTTGCAGGCAGGATAGTTGGCGCAGGAGTAGAACATCTTGCCGAACCGGGAGCGCCGCTCCACGATCTTGCCGCCGTCCTCGGGGCAGGCTACGCCCGTGGACATGCCCTGGGTATGGCTGCAGTCGGGATAGCGGGAGCAGGCGAGGAACTTGCCGAACCGCCCGCGCTTGACCACCATGGGCGAGCCGCACTTGGGGCAGAGCTCATCGGTCGTTTCTTCGGGCGCCGCCTCGACCTCGCCGTTCTCCTTGCGGATGAAGGGCTTCGTGTTCTTGCAGTCCGGGTAGCCGCTGCAGGCGAGGAACTGCCCGTTCCGGCCCCATTTGATCACCATGGGCTTGCCGCATTTTTCGCAGGTGATGTCCGTGGGCGTGAGTTCCGCCTTGAAGTCTTTCATCTCGGCCTGGGCCTTTTCCAGGCTTTCATTGAAGGGCTTGTAGAAGTCCCTGACCGCGTCGACCCAGGGCATCTGTCCTTCCTCGATCTTGTCGAGCTCCTCTTCCATCTTTGCGGTGAACGCCACGTCCATGATCACGGGAAAGTGGTTCACGAGGAGGGTGTTCACGAGCACGCCGAGTTCGGTGGGGCGGAACTTGTTCTCGATCTTCTGGACGTAGTCGCGGTCCTGGATCGTGGAGATGATGGCCGCGTAGGTGCTCGGTCTGCCGATGCCTTTTTCTTCGAGCGTTTTGACGAGCAGCGCTTCGGAGAACCGCGGCGGCGGCTGGGTGAAATGCTGCTTGGGGGCGAGCTTGACCAGCGTCAGCACGTCGCCCTCGGCCAGCGGCGGAAGAACGGCCTCTCCCTCGTCCTCGGACGGGGCCTGGTCCTCGGCCTTTTCTTCCATATAGACTGCCATGAAGCCGGGGAACTTGACCACCGATCCCGTGGCGCGGAAGGTGTACTCGCCGGCCTTGATGTCGACCGAGGTCTGGTCGATGACCGCCGGATTCATCTGGCTTGCGACGAAGCGGTTCCAGATGAGCTTGTAGAGCTTGTACTGGTCCGGCTCGAGGTATTGCTTGATCGCATCGGGCTCCCACATGACCGACGTGGGACGGATGGCCTCATGGGCCTCCTGGGCGCTCTTTGCGCTGGCATAGACCGGCGCCTTCTCCGGCAGGTAGTCCTTGCCGAACTTGGCGGCGATCAGCTCCCGTGCCTCGTCCTGGGCCTCCTTGCCCACGCGGGTCGAGTCAGTCCTCATATAGGTGATGAGGCCGACAGTGCCTTCCTTGCCGAGGTCCACGCCTTCGTAGAGCGATTGGGCGATGCCCATGGTCCGTTTGGAGGTAAAACCGAGCTTCCTGCCGCCTTCCTGCTGCAGCTTGCTTGTGGTGAAAGGCGCGACGGGGTTGCGCCGCCGCTCCTTTTTCTCCACCTTAGAGACCGCGTAGGGTTTGCCTTTGAGGTCCGCAAGGATCTTCTGAACTTCCTCGTTGCTCTTGACCCTGAGCTTCTCCTCATCCTTCTTGAGCAGCTTGGCCTCGAACTGCGGGGGCACCCTGCCCTCGAGAAGGGCGGTCAGGGACCAGAACTCCTCGGGCACAAAGGCCTTGATCTCTTCTTCCCGTTCGCAGATGATGCGCAGGGCCACGGACTGCACGCGGCCGGCCGAAAGCCCGCGGCGCACCTTTTTCCACAGGATCGGGCTGATCTGGTAGCCGACGAGGCGGTCGAGCACGCGACGGGCCTGCTGGGCGTCCACTTTGTTCGGGTCGATCTTGCCTGGCTTCTCGATCGCCGCCAGGATGGCCTTCTTGGTGATCTCGTTGAACAGGACGCGGTAGATTTCCTCGGTCTTGGCCGTCGTGGAGACGACCACGGCAACGTGGGCGGCGATGGCTTCTCCCTCGCGGTCCGGGTCGGTCGCGATCAGGATCCGGTCGGCCTTCTTTGCCGCGGACTTGAGTTCCTTGACCACCGGTCCCTTGCCCTTGATCTGGATGTACTGGGGCTGGAAGTCCTTTTCAATGTCGACGCCGAGCTTGCTCTTCGGCAGGTCCATGATGTGGCCCACGGACGCCTTGACCGTGTAGTCCTTGCCCAGGTACTTGGTGATCGTCTTCGCCTTGGCGGGCGACTCCACTATGACAAGCGATTTCATGAGATTGACAACCTTTTCCCGCAGAGGCGGGAGCGTTAGTTCCAGGCCGTACGCCTGATTGCATGGTGACCCGAAGGGTCATCGTCCTCGTGGTCATGGAGGCCGGCGAAGAGCAGGAATGCGGTGAGGGCCTTGACCTCGTCAAGCTCGGCCCGCCCCCGTGACAAGCCCATGGCGCGCTCAAGGATCTCCTCCCGCTGGTTTTCCGTGAGAATGCCGAGATGGGTGAGCTTCACCGCGAAGGCGAACGCTTCCGGCGTCAACCGGCGCCGCTCCTCGCTGTTCATGGTCCGGATGCCCGCAGGACAGCCAGCCTGATCGGGCGAGAAAAAGTTCTCTGCCTGCTTCTGTACCAGCGTCTGCATAAGCGTCAGAGCCGCGTCCGCGTCGTGCAGGTCGTACCCGCCGTTCAGGAGCGTCTGCATGATCTTGCCTTCATCGTCGAACAGTTCCTGTTTGTCCCGTACCTGGTCCGCGATGAGCGAGAACAGGTTCATCATCAGTTCGTCCAACCGATCCTCCGGAAAAGAGTTCAAGTGACAGAATCGAGCGAGCATTGCCGCCTGAACATGCTATGAGGCTTCCCTCACATAATACTTCCCCGGCAGCTGTTTCACAAGGCCCTTGAGCTCGAGGGTTATCAGCGTGCCGCTCAGCCGTGAGGCGCTCAGGCGGCTTTCATTCATGATCACGTCTATGTGCTTCGGCTCGCCGGTTATGCAGTCGTAGGCAGCCGATTCTTCCCGGTCGAGCTCCGCGCCGGGCCGCATTGGCCGCTGCCGCGGTCCGTTGGTTCGCCTGATCCCCAGTTCCTGCAGGATGTCGCCGGCGCCCTCGACCAGCAGGGCGCCCTGTTTGATCAGGCTGTTCGCGCCCCTGCTGCTCGGCGACCCGATATTCCCCGGGACGGCAAAGAGTTTGCGCCCCTGCTGGCGCGTGTACTCAGCGGTGATCAGCGACCCGCTGTCCTCAGCCGCTTCAATGATGACCGTTCCCCGCGCCAGGCCGCTGATGATCCGGTTCCGCGCCGGGAAGTAGCCCGCCTCCGGCTTCGTCCCGAAGGGGTTCTCGGTAACGACCGCCCCGCTCCCGATGATCTCATGCAGGAGGTCCCTGTTCTCCGCGGGATAGACAACATCGATGCCGCACCCGAGGACCGCGATCGTTCTTCCCCGTGCGTCCAGCGCTCCGCGGTGCGCCTGGGTATCAATGCCGCGTGCCAGCCCGCTTACCACGGTGAGGCCGGCCGATGCGAGCTCCGATGCAAGGCCGCGAGCAACGCGCACCCCGTAGTGCGTGGGCCTGCGCGTGCCTACGATCGCGATCCCGTCGTCCGCCTGCAGGTTGCCCCGCACGTACAGAAAAAGGGGGGCATCGGCCGTATTTTTCAGGCCCGCCGGGTACGAATCGCTGTCCGCGGTCACGATCTGCGTTTCCGAGCTCCGTGCCAGTTCCAGCTCCCGCTCGGCGAATGCGCGCCAGGAGGTGGTCGTAATGGCAGCGATCACCCTGTCCGGCAGGCCGTCGACGCCCGAGAGCTCGTCGCGGTTCGCATTGAGCGCGCGCTCCGGTGATCCGAAATGCGCAACGAGCTTCCTGAAGGTGGCGCGTCCGACGCCCGGAATGCTGCTGAGTCCTATCCAGGATAACGCGGGATCGATGCTTCCATGCATGCGGGGTCCGGCGAACAGGGGGATTTTCTGCGCTTAAGGGTAGAAATTATACAGAGTCGCGAAGGATAGTCAAGACATTTTTTGGTCAGACGGCGGACCAGGGAGGAAATGCGGCCCAGCCAAAAGCCCCGGGACCCGCGGGAATCAAACGGAATTCGCATCGAAAACAACCGGCGCACCGCGGACCATGGCTGGGCATCCGGCCGTCTTCCGTCGGGATGTGCCCTGCCTTCATCCCGTGCTCTCCGCGGGAGATCAGGGGATGTTCCGCGACGGACAGATGTCGAACAGGACGCATGCACCATGGTCCGGCTTTTTTGCCCGGCACACGGCCCTGCCATGGAAGATAAGCAGGTAGGCCAGGTTGCCCCAGTCCTTTTTCGGCGTCACGGCCATGAGGTCCTGCTCGATCTTGACGGGGTCCTGCTGCTTCGTGAGGCCGAGACGGTTCGCAAGGCGCGTTACGTGGGTGTCGACCGCGATGCCTTCCCGGATGCCGAATGCCGCCGAGAGCACGATGTTGGCGGTTTTCCGCGCGACCCCGGGCAGCGTAACGAGCTCCTCCATGGTCCGCGGCACCATGCCGCCGAATTTTTCCTGAAGGAGGTTCGCCATCCGGTGAATGTTCTTCGCCTTGGTGTTGTAGAAGTTGACCGACCTGATGTCCAGAGCGATCTCTCCGGGAGGGGTCTTCGCGTAGTCGCCTGCGGTCCGGTATTTTTGGAACAGCGGAAGGGTCACCTTGTTCACTAGAACGTCGGTGGTCTGCGCCGACAGGATCGTCGCGACCAGCAGTTCGAGAGGCGTGGTGAACCGGAGCATGGTCGACGGCTTTCCGGTGTACTCTTTTTTGAGCCGCTTCAGGATCTCAGCTGTTTTCGTTTTCCTGTCCATGGAAAACCTCCCGAGGAAAGTGACTTCAAGGCCGGTGCGACGATGCGTTCTTTCCGGCCTTCCGCCGCTCGAGCACGGCCGGCAGGAGGGCAAAGAGGGCAAGGGCCGCAAAAGCTGCCAGGACGCCGGGGGACAGTATCTCCGAGACGGAGTTGATGGAACCGAACTGCCTGCCCGCATAGGCAAAGACGACGCTTGCCGGAACCATGCCGAGTGCCGTCGTCCAGACGAACGTCCTGAGCGGGATGTTCGTGAATCCTGACAGCGCGTTGATCAGGAAGAAGGGAAAGACCGGGATCAGACGCAGGGTCAGCATGTAGCGGGCGCCGTTCCTCGCGATCTCTTCGTTGAACCTCTTCAGCTGACCGCCGTATCTCGTCTGCAGCCAGGACCCCAGGAGGTAGCGGGAAACGAGAAATGCCAGCGTTGCGCCGGTCGTTGCGCCGAAGGCGACATAGAGCGTCGCGGGCAGCACTCCGAACAGGTAGCCTCCGGCCAGGGTCATGATCGCCGCACCCGGTATGGACAGGGCCGCGACAAGGATGTAGAGGGAGATATAGGCGGCAACGGAAAGCAGGTAGCGGTCCTGAACGGCCGCGAGCAGAACATCCCTCTCCCGTTTCAGCGTCTCGAGGGTAAGGTCGCCTTCCGGCAGCCAGGCGCGGACCGCAAAGACCGCGGCGACCAGGACGGCCAGCAGGATGATTTTTTTAGTGCGACCGGCCACGAGCAAGGAGGCTCCTGTTCTGTGCGAGGTACGTCATGGTCCGCGATGAACGGAACGGGGAATGGCCGCTCCGCGCGGCGAGCGCCCGCAGGTCGTCGAAGGAGTCGACATCGCGCCATTCCCTGAGCAGCGGGACCCGGAGGCCGGCTGCCTGCAGCACGTCTCTGGTCCGTATCAACACGTCCGGGGTGCTCCAGGACATGCCGTTGAACGGCGCAGGCAGAAATGCTTCCCGGTCGAACCCGATCAGATAATACCCGCCGTCCGCGGCCGGGCCCAGGACCACCTTGTGCTTCATGATCAGCGTGAACGCCTCGGGGATGACGCTCTCCGGAAGGTCGGGGATATCGCTGCCGAGAAGCACCGCGCGCGACCACCCTTCCGAAAACACACGGCGAAAGGCGTTCTCCATTCTTGCCCCCAGATCATCGCCTTCCTGCGGCATCACGGGACTACCTGCACGGAGCCAGTGAGAGACGTCCGCAACTGCTTCCGGAGGGTGGCAGAAGATCCGGAACTCGCAACCGGTCCTCTCGAGCATATCGATCGTATCGAGGATGAATCTCCTGTACAGGTCGAGTGCCGCCTCCTCTCCGATTGTGTCGGCGAGCCGCGACTTGACCCGGCCCTGCATCGGGGCCTTGATGAACAGGAGAACGATCTGACGGTCATTCATAGGCTGACACTGATCACGCAGCCACGCTCGAACTTGGTAGTGCCAGTATCCCACACCTGAGCGGCGATTGCAACATGCAGGACGCGGCCAGGCCTCAGTCACTGAAGACCTCGAGGTATTCGAGCCAGGAAACAGACGCTTCGCCGGTATTGTCCGAATCGTTCATGATCGCGATCCGCGCCTCCGGCGGAGGGTCTGCGCCAAAGGCCCTGCGGTAGTCATCCAGGAAGTTGACCGCTTCCTCCTGCCAGGTGCCGACCTTGGCGGGGCCCTGCTCCAGGAGCACCATCTTGGCCCGGCCGGTATAAGGGCTGGTCATGATGAACGAAGGCTCCCGCTTGCTGGCCCAGGCATAGCTGAGACTGCTGTGCGGCGGGTACTCGCCGTAGAGCGTCCTGGCAAGTCCGTGTTGCATGCGTTCCAGGATCCCGGCACGGGCCGGGTCATACTCGAACATGATATAGATGCGGATGGGATAGTCATCGCCTTCACGCGTCCGCGCGTCGCCCCTGCGGTACAGGTTCGCCACTTTCCACTTCCACCGACCCCGCGGGTATTCATAGACGTTGAAGGAACGGTTGTACACGATGGCCGACGCCGAGGCCTTGCTCTCGGCCCTGAGTACATGGCTCCCGTCGTGCCGCTCGATCGTATAGGTCGAATGACGCTGTATCTTGGGGAAGAAAAAATCCTTCCAGTTGTCGAGGTTGTCGAAGTCCTCCCGGAAGAGGACGCGCTTCTGCTGTGCGGCCGGGGAGGGGACCGTCAGGAACAACGCGGTTATGAAAAGCAGCAAGGGGGCGGCAACACTCCTCTTCATCGATTCCTCACGAAGAGCGATACCATCGGGCAAGGCGCTCGGGGGAGACCCCGAGGGAGTACGACAGCTGCAGCGCCCAGTTCCTGAATGTGCAGGAAAAAATGCCTTCCCGCTCCCACCTGCGCGGCGAGGTCATGACCTTTTCCCGGACGATGCCGATCCGGTCGCCCCGCTTTCGTATGCGGGTCATCAACTCGACGTCTTCCATGAGCGGTATGTTGCGATACCCGCCGATCGCCTCGAAATAACCGCGCCGGATGAAGATGGCCTGGTCCCCGAAGGGGATTCTCGTCAAACGCGTGCGGAGGCCGACGTAGCGCTCTGTCACCCGGTAGATCTTCCGGCCGCTGGCAATGCCGAGGCGGAAGGCGCCGGCGACGATTGTAGCGTCTTCCAACAGGTCACGAACCCGGGCGAGCGCATCCAAAGGGAGAGCCGTGTCAACATGCAGGAAGAGCAGGACCGCTCCCGAGGCGAGCTCTGCTCCCCGGTTCATCTGGCGGCCCCGGCCCGCCGGGGAGCATGCGGTGACGACACCGGGGCCACTGACGGCGCTGATCGTTTCGCAGTCCGGGGATCCGTCCACGACGACGATCTCCGCGTTATTGCCTCCGTCCAGTTCCCGGCATCGTGCGATCGCCTCGTTGATGCATGCTGCCTCGTGCAGAACGGGAATGATCACGGAAACGGCTGTGGCAGGCGGTCCGGACTTCATGTTCACCTCAAGGGCTCGCGGAAGCATTCCAGAGTTTCCTGATGTCCTCGATCCTGCTCCGGTTCACGCCGAAATCGGAATGGCCGAGACGGGATGCCGATCGGACCTGGATGGTCTTGGAATCATCATCGAAGAAGAACTCCACATCGTCCACAAAGCGGAATACGGCGCTCGTGAACTCGGTGCGCAGGTACGAATCCCGCTCTTCCGTGATGCGCGTCCGTTTCATGTGAAGGATCAGGTTTTTCATGACGGCAACTGCCTGGGGCCGCGGTCCCGTGAATCGCAGCGGTTCCACGGCATGCTCCTGGTCGGAGCTCTGGCTGGATACGCAGTTGGGGGTCGGAGGGCAGGACGCGAGCTTCCCGTCCTTCACCCCGAGATTGGCGGGGGGCACGCCGGTGCAGGCTGCGAGCATCAGGCCCGGAGTAAGCGACAGGAGAGACATCATCAGGATTGTACGCGGTGCGTGCGCCATGGAATCATTATACCGCAACACCGGCCGTCTGTCTGCGGCTTAGATGTGTCCAGCGGGGCGCTGCTGTTCGAGGCAAAAGTGTTGGATGCATGGGTTGTTTTATGCTATAGTAAGGGCCGCTTCTATTGCATGTGCATTCAAATTCGGCAACGGCAGGGAGAGGAACCTATGACGAGCGCCAAGAGCAGTGAGGACACCGGACGGATGCCGTCGAGAATCGGGCTCGAAATGCTGGTCAGGGACGTGATGACGCCCCAGGTGATCTCGATCTCAAAATATGAAAGCGTCGTCCATGTGGCGAACATCCTGGCTGATAAAAATATCAGCGGCCTTCCCGTCGTGGACAAGGAAAACAAGGTCATCGGGATCATCACCCAGGCCGACATTCTCTCGATGGTGGGCGTCGGCAGGGATCACACCTTCAAGGACCTGTTGAAGTACATGCTGGGCGAACCGCTGCACGAACGCAGGGTGGGGGACCACGTGGGCGACATCATGACCGCGCCGGCGCTGACCATCAGGCCCGAGGCCAGCGTAGCCGATGCCGTCCGGATCATGGACGAGAAGCGGATCCGGCGGTTGACCGTGGTCAACAGCGCGAATGAGCTCATCGGGATCGTGACGAGGGCTGACATCCTGAAGGCGGTCATCCGGAAGATGCAGTGGTGATCGCCGCGGGCTGCATGGCGGATTGCCGCAATCCGTTGTCGTCTTCCGGGTATGCTTGCAGATTCCGGTGAATCCTGCCATCCATTCCGACGGATACCTTCCTCTCAATCCGGCAAGTCTTCCAGTCATTCCGGCGAATCCTTCCAGGGAGGGCGCCTCTGATAGTTATTATACCTACTGCTTGTTTCATGCATTTGATATCGTTTTCGAACAAGGACTTCTTCCTGGACTCTTTGAGTTGCCGTTTTTCTTAACGACAAACACTTCACTCTATATCTGTTGCCATACCCTACAAATACTCATCGGTTTCATTGACAATGCCTCGAATCAAGAATACAATCGGGCAGATTGCACAGACAGAATACGTGCAAGCAAAGCTGCCTAACTATGCACTCATTTTGTGGTGTTGAGTAGACCCTGTAGATATGCGCGTAACCGTAGGGGGTCTGCTCAATAAATAGTTAGCTCATTTGCGATTGAGCCGACTCATTAAAGGGGAGGGTATTTATGTCGCATGCTAAAAGCAAGGTCGGCCTGATCATTGCGACTATTTATCTATTGATGGTTTCCGCGGCATTAATTTTTGGGGTTATCAATCTGACAAAGTCAGCTTTTGCAGGACTATATCTTGTTGTTCTCACTGCACCTTGGAGTTTTATATTAACAGGTCTTCTAGATTATTTTAGAGTTCAAGATTCAGTACCCATCATAATCAAATTTATCTTTCTTCTCTTTTTCGCATTTATCAATGCAGGCCTCATTTATTGTATTGATCATCCACTAAGAGCTAAGAATAGTGACACATAGACGGGAGTAGCACGCGTATGGAAACATTATTGTTTATCGCGATAGTCGTCTCAGTATTTCCTGTGTGGAGCATTGGAAGACAGCTACTCGCTTATCTAGACAAAATTCGAACAAAGAAAACGATAAGAGAAATAAAATCGATTGTTATTTTGAGCACTCTTGCTGGTTTCGCAGGCATCAACCTGTTTATTGCTTTTCCAAAGGTAGTTGTAGTAGTAGCAATAATTCTGATAATTATTTCAGTAATCAAATATAATAAGAAGACAACTTGGGATAAGAAAAATGCTACGTCGCTATTCTTATCTGGATTAACGTGGATAATATACTTTGCCCTTGAATTTTCGATGCGTGAATGGTCGCGGACAGCAATTGTCTGAACTGACCCCCACCGTTTGGACAAATATGGTAGAGTACCGGACAGGATCCATGGCCTGGAACGGGCAGAAAGGATCTTGTCATGAAGAAACAGAGGTCGTTCAGTTCCGAGTTCAAGCGTCAAGTTGTTGAAGAATACCTGAGCGGGGTCAGCACCGCAGCCCTGCTCTGCCGGAGACACAGCATTTCCTCCGGGCTTCTGTACTACTGGAAGAAGCAATATGTGAAGAACAGCTTCGAGGCGGATGCTGCCCGGGAAGCTGCCCTGGAAGAGCGGATCAAGGAACTGGAGCAGGCGCTCGGGAAATCTCACCTCGAGAATGAGTTCTTAAAAAAAGCGCTGCATCGGAGCTTCGAGCAGTCCCGGAAAAAAGGCAGTTCCTTGCCGACCACCGAGACCTTGTCGAAACCGTCACGAGGGGGTGCGAACTCATGAGCCTCCCTCGGAGCAGCTTCTATTACCAGCCCAGGACCCAGGAGCTTTCTCCTGCGGATCAGGACCTGGAAAAACGGATCGAGGAGATCACCGAGGAGTTTCCGAAGTACGGATATCGGAAAGTCACCCGACAGCTCCATGATGACGGTATCCCCGTCAACCATAAGAAAGTGCACCGGATCATGCGGGAAAAAGGCCTTTTGGTGAAAAAGCGCCGCCGGTTTGTCAAAACCACGGACAGCAATCATCTGTATCCCGTCTATCCGAACCTGATCAAAGCACTGAACGTAACCACGGTCAACCAGGTCTGGGCTGCCGACATCACGTACATCCGGATCGCCACCGCCTTCGTCTATCTGGCGGTCATTCTGGACCTGTACTCACGGAAAGTCATCGGCTATGCCATTTCGCGCCAGATCGACACGGCGCTGAGCCTCCAAGCGCTTCGTATGGCCGTCCAAAACAGAAATCCGCCGCCGGGGGTGATTCATCACTCGGACCGGGGCGTGCAGTACGCGGCTCATGATTACATCAACGAACTCAGGAACTCCAAGCTCCAGATCAGCATGTCCCGGAAGGGCAACCCGTACGACAATGCCTTTGCCGAAAGCTTCATGAAAACCCTCAAGACCGAGGAGGTCTACCTCTGGGAGTACCAGACCCTGGATGACGTTCTCAGAAGGATTCCCTACTTCATCGAAGATGTGTATAATCGGAAACGGCTTCACGCCTCTCTCGGATATATGCCACCGAACAAGTTCGAGGCGAGAAGCCAAACCTTAACCCCCTGTCCGGCGCTCTAACCCGAGTGTCCAATCACAGGGGTTCAGTTCACCCAAAATGAAACCATCTACCAGAGCGATGAAGTTTTGTTTCATCCTTTTCACTGTCACGCATGTAATCAAGAACTTTAGTTATTTGTTCTTGTGACAATTTGTTTAATAAAGGATGTACAGGAGCCATCATAGGACCAGTTGCAGCAAACATACTCATTTGAGTAATTGCTTGCTTAATTCCTGGAGGTGCTGTTTTAAGAGCTTCGGCTAATTCAGGAGGGAATGGAACCATTTCGGGATTTACGAGATCTGGCGGAGTTTCCTTTGACGCTTCTTTTGATGGAATCGGCGCTACTTCCTTATGCTCTTGATCGTTTTTTTTAGGGTTATTATTACTCAAGAGCATGCTCAATAATTAGATCAATAGAGTTGTTAAATTTATGTGTCCACAAATTAATTGCAGGGTTGAGCTTATCATATAGAGAATAAGATATTTGTAATAGAATATATGTCTTAAGTAAATTTTCGCAAAATAAACGCGTATCGTCATTTTCGTACGTATTTTCCTGCGAACAAATATTTGTAATATAATGCCTTAACTGAATTGATTTATTGCTATCATGAAGAGTATCATAAAGTTCAGACCATGAGTGCGCCGGCGCATCAGCAAGACTATATGATCTTTGGTAAGAAACATTACCGACACTATTAGTTTTATGTTTTATTAAACCAGTTCTCATGACATTCTACCAGTACCCAAGACAATGCCGCTCAATAGCTAATTTAAGTATAGCATAAGAGTCAAACAGGGGTGCAAAACACAAACGCATTATAACAGCAGCTATATAGGCAGCGCAACAATTATAAATTGCTACCACTATCTAGGACATTCCGATGTGATATTTCCAACTCCGCCGCACCCGTTGCTTGGCAAGCAACCTGACCGGGAGCGCACAATGCTACTTGGCCGGGTTATTGCCTTTTCTTAAGTAATCTCCATAAAGCTTCCCAACACATTCGGGGCATATACTATGAGAAAGCAGTAGATCCGATCTGCTGCTCAGGATGTGTTCTATGCTGACCCAGACGTCATCCACTCTAACATGTTTGCACGAGGCGCAAATCACGAGATATCCCTCCAAATATTTCATCCTTCTGATCAATTTCCAAGTCAAATTGATTATGAAGCAACCGAATAATAGAATGAAAACCGTCTCAATGATAACCTGCTGAAAACTGAATGGAGGGTCAAAAAGTTCTGTTACCCAACACGTCAAAATAATGATCAGGAACCCAGCAACTTCCCAGATAATAACCTTTCTTTGGACGTGTGTCTTAGACAATTCCGTTGTATTCATTTCTTTACCCCCATGCTCATAGCCGCGCAGCCGTCATCCGCTGTCTTCAGGCAGTAATACCAAGAATATCAGCGCACGGTCTCAAGTGCAACTGCCACAGAAATACATGCTAACAGAAGCAACCCGCAGAGGAAAACTATATCTGCGACTTTTTCATATGATTCTCTCGCTCGCTCGGATCGTATGGAAACATAGGACAAGAGACTACGTAAGCTTCCCTGTCAAGTAGACAGTTTAAAAGTAGAGTTTCCGGTGTAGTTTTTCAGACATTCATCCGGCGTCAGACTCCCGAGGGAGTCATGGGGACGGTGCTCATTGTAGTCGATCATCCACCAGTACGTAGCTTCCCGGACATCCTCTAGGCTGTTGAACAGATACAGACTGAGCACCTCTTGCCGATACGTTCGGTTAAAGCGTTCGATATAAGCGTTCTGATTCGGTTCTCCCGGCTGAATATAGCGGATGATCATCCCAGCAGACTCGGCCCATTCGACAAAATCGCTGCTGAGAAACTCCGGGCCGTTATCGGTCCGCAAAATATCGGGAAGCCCCCGTTCGGAGCGCAGCCGTTCAAATACACGAATTAACCGCCTGCCGGTTATGGAGGTATCGATCTCCACGGCTAGGCATTCACGGTTGAAATCATCAATGACGTTGAGCGTCCGAAACCTCTTGCCGGCATAGAGCGTATCACTCATGAAGTCGGCGGACCAGACCTGATTCGGACGCTGTGGCACTCCCAGCGGCTGTTTTACTCGTTTGGGCAACCGTTTCTTTGCACGGCGCTTCTGGTTCAAATGCAGTTGGCAATAGACCCGATAAAGCCGTTTATGGTTCCACGGATGGCCACTCCGGCGTAGGGCGTCATAACATTTCCAGAAGCCCCACCCGCCATGGCGTTCAAGCAAAGCATTCAGCGCTGCAATAATCTCGGCATCGCGCACCGCTGGACTTGATATCGGCTTATAGAAAGCCGCCCGAGAGATACGTAGACAGTCGCAGCTGCGTTTGATCGATAAGCCATGCTCGTCGACCAGGTAGCGCACTGCTTCTCGTCTCTCAAGCGGCCCTAGAGCTTTTTTTCGATCAGGTCCTTCAGAGCGCGGTTTTCAAGAGCGAGGTCAGCGTACATCCGTTTGAGCTTGCTCAGTTCGCCTTCCATCTCTTTCATCCGTTTGAGATCGGAAGCCGCCATGCCGCCGTACTTTGATTTCCAGTTGTAATACGTCGCATCACTGATGCCGTGTTTCCGACAAAGGTCCTTCACAAGCACCCCGGCATCTGCTTCTTTGAGGATCGCGATGATCTGTGTTTCGGTGAATCTCGAGCTTTTCATGAGAACCTCCTGGCGTCCATATAATGCCAGAAAGCTCTACTTTTAGCATGTCTCTTTTTTAGGGAAGCTTACGTCAGAATGCTGTTTCTGAATGACAATCTTTTCTTCTTGCTCTTGTGAGAACGTAAGCAAGTTCGAACTCCGCACAGCATGAAAGCGGCCGCAATTCACCTCCAGCCCTCTGATGAGGGTCAAAGGGGTGCACCATGTCGCCAAGCTTGATCGTTCTTGTTACGTTGTCGCCACAGGAGTTTCCTTCCTCCCGGCGTCAAGTTAACCTTGCATTCATCAATCTCCGCATAATCTGCATCCAAATGAGTCTCGTCATTGGTGATCGTTCGTTCCTTTGAGATCATCATGACCTTTTGGTCCGCGAGGAATTCATCCTCATGACAGGGAGACATCAATTGATTGACAACGTTATAGGAAGACCTTGAAATCGTGGAGCGGAGGTGCGTCATGAAACACAGGACATTAATACTTGTCATTATTTTGTCGTTTCTGACTCTTACGTTCACACTCGCTAACTGCGGAGGAGGGGGCGGTGGCGGGTATGTCATGATGCCATCGTCCGGGGCTGTTCCCGTAACGCTCTATCTCAGCGCCAGCAACGGGACCACTGGCCCCGGCTACGAGCTGTTCAAGACCGACGGGACAGCAGCCGGTACCAGCCTTGTCAAGGATATCAATACGAGAACGCCGGGCAGTAGTCCGTCTCAATTTGTGGAAATAGGAGGCGTCACCTATTTTGTCGCGAGTGACGGGTGGGGAGAGAAGCTTTGGAAAACGAACGGCACTGCTGCAGGCACGGTACTCGTGAAGGACGTCAATCAGAACATCTCCGCAAACAACCTCACGGATCTCACGGCCATGGGGAACACGCTCTACTTTGTGGCCGATGACGGCACGAACGGTCGCGAGCTCTGGAAAAGCGACGGCACTGCAGCAGGCACGATGCTCGTGAAGGACATCAACCCGGGAAACAGCGGTGGCAATCCTATTCGTCTCAAGGCCATGGGGAACACGCTCTACTTTGTGGCTGATGACGGCACAGCAGGTGCTGAGCTCTGGAAGAGCGACGGCACTGCAGGGGGCACAGTGCTGGTCAAGGACATCAACCCGGGCAGCGCCGGTAGCAGCCCCTACGAGCTTACGGTCGTGGGAAACACGCTCTATTTTGAGGCCGATGACGGCACGACAGGTGGTGAACTCTGGAAGAGCGACGGTACTTCCGCAGGGACTATGCTGGTCAAGGATATCTGGCCGGGCATTGGGACAGGCATTTTCGGTCCCTTTACTCCCGCGGGGAGCACGCTCTACTTATTTGCCAGCGACGGAACTACAGGGCCCGAACTCTGGAAGAGCGATGGTACCCCTTCCGGCACGATGCTGGTGAAGGACATCGTACCTGGCGTGCAAGGTATCAATATAATCGGGGAGGCCATCGCTCTGGGAAATACGCTCTACTTTACAGCAGATGACGGCGTCACAGGATTTGAGCTCTGGAAGAGCGACGGCACTGCAGCAGGCACGATGCTGGTAAAGGATATCATGCCGGGCAAAAACGGCAGCACCCCATACGGGTTTATTGTTATCGGGAACACACTTTACTTTGCTGCAAATGATGGCGTGGCAGGGATTGAGCTCTGGAAAAGCGACGGCACTGCAGCAGGCACGGTCATGGTCAAAGACATCAACGCGGGCAGTGCGAGCGGCGTCTTTTCCAGGCTCACGCTCGTAGGGAGCACTTTCTACTTCACGGCCGATGACGGCGTCGCAGGGCTTGAGCTCTGGAAGAGCGACGGCACCGCAGCGGGCACGGTCATGGTCAGGGACATCAGCCCCGGGAGCGCTCCTTCCTATTTCTCAGATATCACCGCGTGTGGGAATCACCTGTGCTTCAGCGCTGACGATGGGATCCATGGGAGTGAACCCTGGATCAGCAATGGCACGGATGCCGGGACCTATATGATAGCCGATGTAAGGGCAGAAAGTGATGCCCGTATCCAGTACATGGTCTCGCTCAACGGCATCATGTATTTTTCTGCCGACGATTCGGGATACAACAGCGAGCTGTGGCGCAGTGATGGAACTGCCGCAGGAACGTACAGGGTAAAGGACATCAACCCCATGGGTTCAAGTGACCCCCGCGACCTCACGATCCTGGCGAACACGATTTTATTTACGGCCATGGACAACACAAATGGGTATGAACTCTGGAAGAGCGACGGCACAGCAGCTGGCACGGTGATGGTAAAGGACATCAACCCGGGCAGCGGCTACAGCTTACCTCAGGGGTTAATTGTCATGGGCAACGCGCTTTACTTTGCGGCTGATGACGGCACTCATGGGATTGAACTCTGGAAGAGCGACGGCACAGCAGCTGGCACGGTGATGGTAAAGGACATCAACCCCGGCAGCGGCAGCAGCTCCCCTCAGTACTTCATTGTCATGGGGAACACGCTCTACTTTGCGGCCGATGACGGCGTGACGGGATATGAACTCTGGAAGAGCGACGGCACCGCCGCAGGCACGATGCTGGTGAAGGACATCAGCTTCGGCAGCAACGGGAGTTATCCTTCTGGCTTCACGGTCCTGGGGAGCACGCTCTACTTTTCGGCCGATGACGGCGTGACAGGATATGAGCTCTGGAAGAGCGACGGCACCGCAGCGGGCACGATGCTGGTGAAGGACATCAACCCGGGCATCAACATGAGTGATCCCTACGGTTTCACCGTTATGGGCGGCACGCTCTACTTTGGGGCCGATGACGGCGCATCAGGGTATGAGCTCTGGAAAACGAATGGCACGGCCGCGGGCACGGTGCGGGTGAAGGACATCAACCCGGGCGGCAGTAGTGATCTCGATTCGCTTACGGTCCTGGGGAACACGCTGTACTTTGCTGCCGATGACGGCGCAACAGGATATGAACTTTGGAAGAGCGACGGCACGACAGCGGGTACGGTCATGGTCAAGGACATCAACCCGGGCAACGGCGACGGCGATCCCTACGACCTCACGGTCGTGGGGAACACGATCTATTTTGGGGCCGATGACGGCACGACGGGATACGAGCTTTGGAAGACTGATGGCACTACAGCGGGCACCGTGCTTGCTGTGGATATCTGGCCGGGAGCCAAGGGCGGCTGCGGGGCAATCCTCTCTCGGAAATAGCTGATCAGGCCAGCGCAAACGGGTTGTTGCGTCTTTTACAGTGACGATGTGTGCCATGCAGTACGTTTGGGGAGAGCTGGATTTGGCATTTCGAGGAATAGTCAGCCCTCCCCTCTCCAGAGCAGTCCTGGGGTCAAATGGATAAAGCGGTAGGTTGGGTTAAGCAAAGCGCAACCCAACGGCTTCTATCAACTTCCATTTCTTTTCGTCACCTTTCTTGCTTGCCCGAAGAAAGGTGGCGCCAAAGAATGGCACCCGGCGAAAATTCTTCACGGCAAGCTCGGTCGCCTGCACCCAGTGAATACAAGTGTCTGAGGTGCGAGTGCAGGGTGTCCTCGGTACATTTCGGAAACTAGCCGATAAATGTATCTTTGTCATCGCACCACCTCGCCCTCAGGGAAAGCCGGGTGAGGGTGGGTCTGCTACATCGGCTTCGAACATCCGAAATGTTTAACCCTCGTCCTCGGTCGCCCGCCTAAATTTTCGTATGGGAACCATTCAAGAAACTTTGCTTCTAATCTTTACTCAAACCCCGCACATGCCCGGAGCGGTGTCAAGCCGCAAGACGTGCCTCTGACCTGTTCTGTCCTTCTGTCACGAATGCCTTCTTGTTCTGCTTGCACAGCAGCTGGATCAGCTGACGTCCCGAGAGCGCCGCGATCGCTGCGCCGGTGAACGGTGCGGTCCACTGCCCCACCATGTAAAGACCAGACAAACGGGGCAGGGTCCGGAGAAAGGTCTGCTTCATGTTGTCCGGCGTGATGTACCAGCCATCGGGTGAGGCTTTCCAGTTCCCCGTGTAGCGAACATAGGTGGCGGGCGTCGGAACATCCACGACCTCGACCTGGGATGCGAAGCCTGGCCAGCGCTTATCCAGCTCGGCAATGGTCGCCTCGGCGATCCGCTTCTTTTCCGCGTCATAGGCCGCACGGTCTTGTTCAAGCCTTTCCCAGTAATCGTAGCGCGTCGCGTACCATACCTCGACCACAGACTTCCCGCGCGGAGCCATGGTCGGATCGCAGCAGTGATTTTGACAGCACATCCACTTGTGTTCCTCGCCCGCGATCGTAATGGGCTTATCCAGTTCGAAGATGGTCCGGTGGGGCTCTTTCGACACATCGCGGCGAACGCCGATGGCTACGTGCACAAGCGGCAGCACGGGGATCCAATGTGTGTACATGCCTTTGATTTGCTGATCGAGGTAGCGCCCCTTGAGAATATCGAAGATAAGCGCGTGGCCGTCCCCTGCCCAGACCACGATATCCGCGGGATGCTCAGTGCCGTCCTCGAGTCGAACACCCAATGCCCGGCCATTCTCTACGATCACATCAGTCACCCGGCTCTTGTAAAAGATCGAGCCACCGAGCTCCCGGTAAAGATCGGCTATCTTGAAGATCATCTTCTGCGATCCTCCTATGGGCACACCCACCTCGGAAAACGCGTTCAGGTAGCCCGCAAGACCGACGAGGGGGAAGCGCAGCATCGGCCACCCGGGCGAGTCCATGAAGAACCGGACTGCGTTTCGTAAAAAAGGGTCTTGGAACCGCTGCGCAAATTCCTGAAGCGTCATTTGTCCGTATTTCCTGAAGAGCCCCATGAGCGGAAGAAAAGAAGCTCCCAGCCTGATCTTGTCCACGAGGCCGAGCATCTCCCTCGGCTTCAGCGGCATGATGCCCATACTGGTCTTTGCCGAAAGCAACCGGATGAACTCTTTTGTCAGGGATGCGTCCTCAGGCGACAAGGCCAGCATCTGGTCCTCCAGTTGTCTGGCATCGGCACAAATGTCGAGGCTCTTTCCTTTGCCCTCGATGCGGCCCATCTCTTGATGATGGAAGAACTCCTGGTCTTTGAGTGCGCCAAGTTCCCGCCACATCTGATTAAAGGGTCCGGCCTTGGTGCCGAGCAAATTGTGCATGCTGATGTCAAAGGTGTATCCCTTCCGCTTCCAGGCAGTGCACAGCCCCCCGGGGATGGTGTGCATCTCGAACATGGTCGTCTCGTAGCCGTTCATCCGGGCATAACACCCGGTCGAAAGTCCGGCAATGCCGGCGCCGATGATCACCATTCTCTTTTCCATATGCCTGCCTCCCTCGGATCTGGCCGCCTTGGAATTCAACAACATATTGGTGGTCGTTATTCCTTTTGCCCTGCAGCGAACAATCTAATTATAACTAAACCGGCGAGATAGTGACGATCCAACCTGAGTTTTCCTAGGGTAGACAAAAAACCAGAGAACAGGAAGCAGGATGCGGAATGAGACTAGTGGGAGTTACTGAAGGTTAGAGGATAAACCGGAGAGAGACGTTAAATGTTAACGATTGAAGATTTTATCCCATTACGTCCGCCTATGACCCGGCGCGCTACTTGATATCACATGAACTACATTGACCCGGGCTGTCCCCGGAAGTGCGCCAGGAGCTGGGGAAAGAATGAGTGGAAATGGTCCCGGAGAGTGTCGTAGTTCCGCTCCAGCTCTTCGATCGCCGTGCCCAGAGGGTTCTCTCGCTGCACCCTCCGCGATATCCTCCGGAACGTCCGGTCGATCCCGTCCAGGGTCAGGTAGCTTCGCAGCCAGTCCTCGCGGACCATCTTCTCGATGACCATCGGCACGGGATGCAGCACCTCCACCCGGTGCCCTCCCAGGTTCTCATAGACCCGTCCGACGAACTCGTCGAGCGTCGTGGAGCAGTACCTTTCCCAGCTGATCGCCAGGAAGTGGTCGTAAAGCACATCTATGATCACGCCCGCGTAGCGCCGGCGAACGCGGCTTACGAGCCGCCGGCTCGCGCCGAAGACCTCGTGCGCGTCCGTGAAGCAGTCGACCCTGCGGTGCTGGCGGATCCCCTCCGCGACCTCGCAAGGGAACCGGCCCTCCACGTCGCCTTTCACGAAATCGGCGATGAAGTTCCCGAGCATCGATGCGGGGGTACCGTTGCTGCAGAGCATGTGGGCGAGATAGTTCATAGCGTGCGCGGAAGCGTTTGGGGTCGCTTCCTTATTCTTGCTATCCATGTCAAGGTCAAAGAAGTGACCCTTTGCACACCCTCCTGAGCAGCGCCGCAACGACCGGACGGCTGCTGCTGTTGAACAAAGTATAGCACTCCCCCGCTCTGCTAAAAACAGGTGCTGAAAATCACAAGGCCGGAGAGAGCGCCCTCCGGCTTTGATGGTTCATACGCAACGCAATTTCGACAACAACGTCCCCTAGTCGTCCCGTTCGCTCTCGTATTCAGTCGCGAAAAGGACACTTCGGACACAATGTGATGTTCTCTGAAGTTCGCAAGATAGCTTTTTTCGCTTGGCGGTGTCCTTTAACTGGGCGACCCTATAGGTTTGTTTAGATCAGCGGGGCCGCAGCAGCTCCGGCACTTCGAGGTCTTGACGGGTGGCCGTCATGTCGGTCATTTCTCCCGAGCAATGATGCAGATGTCCGTCCGGCGCCGCAAGGACCGTGGAAGTCCTGTCTCACGCTATCGTGTCGTCCAGCATCCTGCCGAGCTCCATCATGTCGTAGGGCTTCTTCAGAAAAGATCGGAAACCATACTGCCGGTAGGTGGCGACTACCTCGTCGTCGGAATACCCGCTGGAGACCACCGCCTTCACGCCGGGATCGATCGCCAGCAGTTCCCGCATGGTCTCCACGCCGCCCTTGCCGCCCCGGATGGTCAGGTCAAGGATGACGACATCGAACGGCCGGCCCTCTGCCTTCGCCCGCCGGTATCTCTCGATCGCCGAATCGCCGTGCTCCGCGAATTCCGCCTCGTGTCCCAGCTCCCGCAGGAGCTCTCCCGCCACGACGCGGACGACCGGCTCATCATCCATGACGAGGACCCTGCATTTCTTCCCGGTCGTGCACCTCGCGGAGTCAGATGCCATGGCAGACTCCTGCGCCGCGCGGGTTGCCGGGAGAAAGACAGTGAAGGTCGAGCCTTTCCCCGGCACGGATGAGACATCGATCATCCCATCATGGTTCTTGATGATGGAATAGGACGTAGCGAGACCCAGGCCGCTCCCCTTTTCCTTGGTCGTAAAATAGGGATCGAAGACCCTGGTCAGATACTCGGCCGGGATGCCGATGCCGCCGTCGCTGATCGACAAGGCGACGTAGTCCCCCCGCCTGAGTCCCTGCGGCGCCGCAGCATCTCCCTCCGGGATGTTCCTCGCGGCGATCTCGACGGTGCCTCCTTCCGGCATGGCCTGGTCGGCATTCAGCACGATGTTCTGGATCACCTGGCCGATCTGCCCCTCGTCAGCCTCGACGCACCAGAGGCTGTCGTCCGCGGCGAGCCGGTAGCCCGCGCGCGATCCGCTCAGGGCGAACTTGATCGCGTTCTCGATCACCGGCGCAAGCGACAGGATCTTCCTGACCGGCTTGCCGCCCTTCGAGAACGTCAGGAGCTGCGACGTGAGGTTCACCGACTGGTGCAAGGCCTTCTCGGCCTGCGCCAGCATGGCGAGCGACTTCTCCGGCTTATCGAGCGTCCGCTTCGCTATGGAAATGTAGCCGAAGATCCCCTGCAGGAGGTTGTTGAAGTCGTGGGCGATGCCGCCCGCGAGCGTTCCGATCGACTCAAGCTTCTGGGTCTTGAGCCGCTCCTCTTCCAGCAGGTGCCGCTCGGTGATGTTGTTGATGGTCTCGATCACGGACGCAACGGCACCGGATGCTTCCTTGATGGGGAATCCCTTTGTCTCCACATGGATAATGCGCCCCTCGCGATCCATATGCTTGTGGAGCGCCGCGTGCGGCCTTCCCGTAGCGAAGACCTGCCGGACGGCGCACTCCTCGCCCTTCTCGTAGCAGGGCCGGCTGACCTTGTGCGACAGCTCGTAGCAATATTTGCCGATCACCTCGTCAACGGGCAGGCCGACCTGGGCGCAGTAGGCCTTGTTCGCAGTCAGGATGCGGTAGTCCCGGCCGATGACGATGAATCCCTCGTCCACCGTGTCCAGGATGCCCCGGATGAACTCCTCGCTCTGCCGGATCTTTTCCTCGGCGCGCTTCCGCTCCGTGATGTCCCGCACCACGCATATGTGCCCCGCGTATTCCCCCTTCTCATTCCACCGGGCCGTGGCGGCGATCTCGGTGGTTATCTCGGTCCCGTCCTTGCGCACGCCGGGGCCTTCGCCGCTCCAGACGCCGATCTCCCTCCTGCGCACCGTTCGTGCCATCTCCTGCTCTATCAGCGGCACGAACTTGCGGGGCGTAACAGCGCGCCAGGTCTTCCCCATGAGCTCGCTCGGGAGATAGCCATAGGTCTTCGCGTGGGCGTCATTGAGATAGATGAACCGGTCCTGTTCATCCGTCATGGCGATGCCTTCCGTAGCAACGGAGACCGCTCGGGCAAGACGGTCGTTCTCCGCTTCCGCGCGCTTCCGATCGGTGATGTCCTCGAAGATACCCAATAATCCGATGACGCTGCCGGCGGTATCATAGAGTGGCGCTGAGGAGGCATTGAGGGTGAACCGCGACCCGTCCTTCCGCTGGCGCCGCAGCTCCTTAGAGGTGTAGGGATGGCCGCGACGGACACCCTCCAGCAAGCTCTGATATTCCTCAACCCTCTCCTTGGGGACGATCGGATTAAATTTCCCGAGCACCTCCTGCTCGCTCCACCCGAAGATCCGCTCTGCAGCCGGGTTCCACGCAAGGACATTCCCGTCGACATCGGCGCAGATGACCGCCAGGGGGGAGTAACGGACGATCGCGCCGAGCATCTGTGACGTCTTCTGCAGCGTCTCCTCCGCCCGCTTGCGTTCGGTGATATCCTGTCCTGTCCCGCTCAGGACCAAGTGGTTGCCTGTTTCATCAGGTCTCAGCTCCGCCTGCCCATGCATGATCCGGGTTGTGCCGTCACGCAGGTTGAACCGGTAGTCGATATTGAAAGGCTTTTTGAACTGCACGGTCTCGTCGATGGCCTTCTTCAAGGCCGGCCGGTCATCAGGGTGGACCATGGCAAAGAACGTCTGGAAATCCGCAGCGTCCTTCCGGGGGTCGAGCCCAAGCAGACGGAACAGCTCATCGGACCAGAACACCTCGCCGGTCGAAAGGTTGTGCTCCCAGCTTCCGATGTGCGCGATCCGCTGCGACTCGGCAAGCTGCTTTTCGCGCACTTTCAATGCGGCTTCTGCCTGTCTGCGCTCCGTGATGTCCCGGAAGATCCCGATGAGGCACGGTCTGCCGCTCAGGGTGACGGTCACGGAGTTGACATCGGCATAGAAGACCGTACCGTCCTTCCTCAGCATGGGGATGTTTTCGGCAAGGGAGATCTCCCCGCGCAGCTGCCGTTCGAAGGCGTTCAGGACATCGGGCAGGGCCTGCTTCGGATGAATGTCCGCGATGCTGAGGCGCAGGAGCTCGTCCCGCGTGTACCCCATCATGGCGCACATGGCCTTGTTCGCCTCGATTTGCAACTTCGTTCCGGCATCGGCCATCATGATCCCGTCGATCGCGTTCTCGAAGAGGGAACGGAAACGTTCCTCGGTATCCCGGAGCCGGCGTTCTGCCTCCTTCCGCAGCGTGATGTCCTGCACCGTGCCGACCATCCGCACCGGCGCGCCGGAGGCGTCGCGGAACACCTGGCCGATCGTGTGGAGAACGGCGTCGGTCCCTTCCTTCCGGAGGAACCGGTAGTCCATCTCGAAGTGCCGGTCCTCCTTGAGCGCCGAGTCGATCGCCCGCAGGAACTCGTCCTTGCTGGCCGGGTGCATCTGCTGCAGCACGAGCCCGTAGTCCGGTGCGACCTCGCGAGGTTCAAAGCCGTAGATCCGGTACAGTTCATCGGACCAGTGGACCGCGTTGGTCGCTATGTCCCATTCCCAGTCGCCCACATGGGCGATCGCCTGGGCGCGGGACAACCGCACGTCGTTGTTCCTGCGTTCCTCCTCGATGCGCTTCTGCTCCGTGAGGTCCACGACCGAGAGCAGGACGCGGGTCAGCTTTCCCCCGCTGTCGGGAAGGAGCGACCATTTGAGGCTGACCGTCAGCTCCTTGCCGCGCAGGGTCCGGTTCGTCCCCTCGATCTCGAACAGAGTCCGTCCCTCGAACAGGGCGATAACGATGTCCCGAAAGGCCGCGAAGGACTCTTCGGTGAAGACCGAGGACAGGCCGGCGAGCAGGCTCTGCTCGTCCGGGGCATGGTAGAGGTCCAGGGTGGCATTGTTCACGCCGATGATCCTGATGAGTCCTGTGCACCGGACCACTTCCTCGGGATGGCCCGCAAAAAAGGAGCGCAGGTCGCTCACTCCCGAGGCTCGCAGCTCCTCAAGATGGACGAGGAGCTCCGTGATGTCCTCTTCCCAGAGCGATACGGGACATTCCATGAAGAGGCTGCGGAACCGTTCCTCTCGCCAGATTTGCTCCGGAGCGGCAGCCCTGTCCCCTGGCTTATTATTCTTCTCATTCATCGTAGAAACGCCTTTCTGTCCGGGGGACGAGAGGGACGTTGATGCATTTAGTGCATTGCATCAGTCTGCCGACAACGCCGCCGCCCTTTCGACTGCGCGATTGACACTGGTTGTATTGACGCCAAGATGGCGCGCGATCTCGGCTCCCGAGCATCCAATCTCTTCCTTGCATCGAAGCGCAATAATTGCGCGCGCCTGGCTTATCTTCTGTCGTCTGCTCCCGCGCACCAGTTCCTGCTCGTGCACGCCGCGCTTCCTGCATTCTTCCCGGATAATGTCGGCGATTCCCTTCCCACGCCTGCACAGTCTCGTTTGCCGAAGCTGACGTTCTTCCACCTCGCGCAGGATCGCATGAACAAACTCGCCGGTCCCTAAAATCCGTTCGTCAAACTCCTGCTGTTGTCCGCTGCGCTGCAAGGCGAGCACTCTTGACCAGCCGCCATGACTTCTGATGAGTCCGCCGCCCGTCAACTCCGGTTTCTGGCCGGACCCCAGCTCTTCCTGCACGAACTGGCGGTACCCCGATATCGCCTTTCTCTTCCTGTCGCCAAATTGGGATAATACCGCGTCTGTATCCATCCAGGCGTGCCTCGCCTTCCCGATGATCGTCCGATGGCCGCACCAGGGATAACGATCCAGTTCTTCAATGGTCTTGACGATCTGTGCCCGGACCGGGTTGAGATGGATATATCGGACCAATGCGAGGAGATAGCTATCTTCATCGCAGAGGATGGACTTGTAGCGGTTTTGGAATAAATGGCCGGTTCGTTTGTGGCGGCGGTTGAAGTACTGAGCATACCAAGTGAGTAGCTTGCGCATGACGGCGGAGATGCCGAACTTGCCGCTCTTGAAAAGCAGATGGAGATGATTGTCCATAAGGACCCAGGCGTAGACGGAGCATTTTCCCTCTGTCACGTTTTCGCCTAATCGTTCCAGAAACCGGGCTTTGTCCTGTTCGTCGCGAAAAATATCGGCTTTATCAATCCCGCGCACCATGATGTGATGGAGAGCGCCGGGAGCATCGAGTCGGGCTTGTCGTGGCATGGGGCGATTCTATGGAAATGGACTTCGCTTGTCAAGAGTTTTGCACTGAACACATCAACGTCCCCTTTGATCTTCTAATCTCTTGCCTTCTTCTTCTAGCCCCTTATCAAAAGATACTATTGAGGCCGTCATCAGACGCAGTTGTTCCTGAAGATGTCGTTCAAGTTCTTCTCGTGTTTGAGGTGATTTCTGGGTCATGCTGATTTTTCCGCCTTGATACAGGGCCATACGAGAATATTTTATAAGGAGCGTTCGAAGTCAGACCTGATTCTGTAGTTATTTCATTTAGTCGAATCGGATACGAGCCCCCATGGCCAGACTTAAATATTGAGATTCTCCCGCCAATCCTCAATCCCGCGACATTCTTTACTCGTGCGGCACATAGATAGACCACACACCCTCTCGGCGGAGCGGAGAACTCGCCCGATCCGTCCGCCTAGGTCTGCTGCTCGTGCGGAATGCGGTCCGCAGCGACTCAGATGGTGTGGTTAAGGCTGGATTTTATCTATCCGTTCCTGATTGAATGCCCACTCCGCCGGTATTTTATGGTCATATTTTGAATTAGGATGATCTCGCCGATAGTCTTCCTGCAGCGCACCATGGCCACGCCCATGACATTGAGTCTTGAGATGGGCTGCAATTTCAGTCGGTCGTGCGATATATGCTCGTGGTGCGGCACCGATAGGGACATACAGAAACTGAATGAATAGGAAAATAGTGTCATCTCGTTGCGAGGCAAGCCACGTGTCTATTGCGTCATGGTAACTGGAATTTTCTTTCTTGTAGCGGACGGATAACATCCAACCGCCATCTTGACTGCCTTTGACTGATATTGGCAAGAACCTCTTGTCTTTGTTGGCCACAAGGTCGTAATGTGGCTGATTGGCGCCGTACTGCACCAGCACGTCGTAACCTGCTTGTGCAAGAAGACAAGCCGCATACGACTCCGCCGCAATTTCACATTGTCTAGACGTCATCATCTTTAACTTCCTTATTCTTTTCCAACGAAGGGCTCAGGGGGTCAAATCTTTATTGTCAACATCGATGTAATAATAAAGATCCGACCCTCCATAGTTCCTGAAATAGTGTACAGCGACGTCTATAGCACCGATTGCTTCAATAGCGACCTTGCTCCTTCACAACGACTTGGGGACGTTGTTACCTACGTTGCGTTTCTATGACACTTCAATGGTTGTGCAATCTGAGCCACAACGTTATGCCTTCAGCCTCATCCGATCACAAGATGGTGAGGGCTTCGTCTACTGTACGCTGGAAAGAATGCTCTATCCCCTTCCGGCCTATCGCCCCATTACGAACAAAGCGCCCGCAACGATTGCGAGGACGGCCATCAGCGTACCGAGTCCCGAAAAACTGAGACGCAGCAGCGGTATCAGCCCCGTCAAGATGAGCCAGATACCTGCCAAGAGCATGCCGAGATTCTTGTTCAGTTGCATGGAAGACCCCTTTCTGCGAACGAGTTAGAGTGTTTGTCAGGCTGCACGGGTAACGCGCCGCCCCCTTGCTTCATCCCTTGGCGATATCCAGGCCAACAACCGATACTCTTTGGAACCGTGAATCTCTGTGCGTGCTTGCCGGAACGCCCGAAGTCTGATATCATTTACCCTTCATAGCTATTTTAAGTAGTCTTGAAGATGATTTTCTCTATGCTTTAATGGGATAATCTCATCCCAGACTCTAACCATATATAACGTTGTTTCTACAACTAGTCAAGTTTGACCCCCACGGTCCCGGGTTGTCTCCGGGGAGAAGAAGAGAGCCATGATCCAACCGGAGCAACTCTACCAGGCCGCCACCCTCGTGCTTGTCGTGTTCATCGTCGATCTTCTGGAGCGGCGCCGGCCGGGCTTTTCCGTGCACCGGCGCAGCGAGATCGGGCTCAATGTCGCGGCGATCCTCGTAGTCATTGTGGCGGGGGAGCTGTCGAAGCGGCTGGTCCTGGCCGGATGCAACGCGCTCGACCTGGATGCCGTGCTGTCGATGGACCGCCTCCGGAGCCTCCCGGGCCCCGCAAAGATACTGCTCGCGATCGTCCTGGGCGACTGCGGTCTCTACTGGGTCCATCGGGCCATGCACACGCCGTTCCTGTGGCGCACCCATTCCTTCCACCATTCCATCGGGGAGATCTGGTGGCTCTCCGGCGCGCGGACGAGCTTAACGCACCTCTTCCTCTTCGCCGTTCCCCAGATCGTGATCATCTATTTTCTTCTTCACCTGTCAATCGCTGAAGCGGGCGCGGCGTTCTCCTTCGGCGTCGTGGTCAACATCTGGATCCACGCGAACCTCTGGGTGGACCTCGGGCCCCTGGAAAAGGTCCTTATCACGCCGAACTATCACCGGATCCATCATGGGGCGAAGGGGCTGACCAACAAGAACCTCGGTTTTGTCCTCACCGTCTGGGACAGGATGTTCGGCACCTATGTCGGCCCGGGTGCGACGGGGAAGGACTTCGACATCTTCAAGGTCCCCACGGGCAAGCACCTGGTACGCATGCTCATCGGCGTCTAGCCGGCGGTACGCTGGAAAGAATGTTCTATCCCCCCCGCCTATCGCCCAATTGCGATCAAAACGCCCGCGACGATTGCGAGGAGGGCCATCAGCGTACCGATTCCCGAAAAACTTAGCTGCAGCAGCGGTATCAGCCCCGTCAAGATGAGCCAGATACCTGTCAAGAGCATGCCGAGATTCTTGTTCAGTTGCATGGAAAGACCCCTTTCTGCGAACGAGTTAGAGTGTTTGTCAGGCTGCACGGGTAACGCGCCGCCGAACTGCTTCCTTTGAGGAGCGTGTCCGCTGCACCCCTCTCGGTTTCCGACTTGTACAGCACCGCTTGCGTCAATAGAGACCCTGCTCTTTTGGCAAGCACCAGACTTTTTTGATCTTGCAGAGCCTTGCAAGCATCTTTTCGTACTCTTTATTAATTGCCGCTCTTTCCGTCTGGCCGAGAAGCTGGATCATGTATCCATGGGGGCCGGGCATGATGACAAAAGGATACATGCCGCCGGGTTTCGCGCCGCCGATGTCTTCCTGGGAAACATCCGGGGCGTAGTACATGACGTGGGGAATGTTCAGGGTGATAACGCTGTCGTTTTCGTCCGGGTTTGCGTACGTTCGGAGCACGGGAGACAGCATGTAGGAGATGCCTGCCCGTTCCGGGGCTTTATAGTATCCTGCTTTGTAACGGTCCTGGATGATCTTCTTCAGTTCGTTGGGAGGAGTGCCCTTGGCCTGCATCTCTGCCGCGTCAAAGAAGACCCGCATCTGCGCCTTGGCGCCCGCTGCGTCAAAGGAGACCGGGTAGAGAATATCATCCCGGTATTCCGTCAAGGGCCAGGACCCCCTGAACGTGTCATCGCCGGTCCGGGCAACAAAGGCATGGAACCCATTCGTACCCGCGCGGGCGACTTCGAAGCCCTTATCAGGGTTCAAGATATATACTGTTGCATTGTCCCTGAGGTGCGGCGGCAGCGCACTGAGAGCCAGCTGAATTTCCAGGTCTTGCGATAACGGCCGGATCTTATGCATCACCTTGGGAGCCTGTTTATTTCCTGCGCTCGCCGCGAGCGAGACCAAAAGACCTGCAATGAGTACAAGTGTCTGGACCTTTCTCATATTGACCTCCTTCTTAAACGAGGCGTTATGTCAAACTTTAACCACAGAGCACGCAGAGAAATGCATTTGATCTGAGTAAGTTCGGGAGTATTTCTTCACCTCCCCTCTGCGTCCTCTTTCGGGTTCCTCAGCTATTTATCTTGAGTTTTTTCAAAATTACTTAAGAACACAGAGATTGTTTCTTCCCCTTTTTCCTCAGTGCGCTCTGCCTGCGCCCAGCGACTACGAGTGGAACCGCGAGTGCAGGGTGTGGTTGCATTTTCACTCCTTCATTTTCATGAAACTTTTGACACTACCAAACAAGGCCGGAACGGTGAAGCTGACAAAACCCGACGAGAACCTGATGAGACGCCGGCCCGCGCGATAGTTAGTCCTCTTCGTTCAGTGGAGCCGGCCGCCTCCGTCCACGTCCAGGATGGCGCCCGTGGTAAAGCCGTTGGAGAGCAGGTACAGCGCGGCTTGTGCGAGCTCGTCCGGTTTACCCACCCGGCCCACAGGGAGATTACCTCCCATCTGCTTGAAGAACGTCTTCTTCTCTTCGGCGGACATCCAGTTGTACGCCGGGGTGTCCACCAGGCCGGGAGAGAGGATATTCACACGGACCGGCGCAAGCTCCTTTGCCAGGGTCATGGCCATGCACATGATCGCTCCATTCACGGCCGCAACCCCCGCGGTTCCCGGAATTGCCGAGCGGGCAGCCCCGCCGATGGTGAAGAGGATCGACCCTCCCTTGCGGATGAGCGGCGCTCCATGTTTGGCGCACAGAAAATATCCCCAGAACTTCGTCTTGAACGCGCTCTCGAGAACGGGCGATTGAATATCCGACAGCTTGCCCCAGGCGGGCAGTCCCGCACCCATGAGCACCAGGTGGTCGAAAGTGCCCAGCAGGCTGAAGAACTCCTGCACGGCATCTTCTTTCGAAAAATCCAGCTGCCGGGCCTCTGCATTGTCACCGATCACCTGGAGGGCCTCGTCGAGCTTCTCACGCGAGCGCGACGCGATAATGACCTGCGCTCCTTCCGCGGCGAGAAGCTTTGCGGTCGCCAGGCCCATGCCCGAGCTTCCCCCTATGACGATGACCTTGCTGTTTTTCAGCATGGCGTTTCCTTTCAAGACCGCCTCATGCCGCTCCGGCCTCGTAGCCCTTCTCCCGGAGCGCATCGAACACCTCGGCAAGATGCTCCTTCCCGCGCACCTCCACGGTGAAGACCACCTTCGTCCGGCCGATGGGCACGTCGCTGCCGAGCCGGGCGTGGTCCACGTCGAGGATGTTCGCCTTCTGCTCTCCGATGACGCCGGTGACCGCGTGGAGGCTGCCGGCCACGTCGTCGATGACCACCGAGAACACGCCGATGCGGCCGGATGTCACGAGGCCTTTCAGGATGATCCGGTCCACGAGCGTGAAATCGATGTTCCCGCCGCTCACCAGGAGGACCACCCGTCTGCCGCGGAATTGGCCGGCGTTCGTGAGCAGCGCCGCCAGAGGCACGGCCCCGGCGCCCTCGACCACCAGTTTCTTCCGCTCCAGAAAGAGCAGGATGGCGCGCGCAATGGCGTCCTCCTCAACGCTCAGCATGCCGTCCACGAACTTTGTCATGTATTCCAGCGTGCGGACCCCCACCCTGCCCACGGCAATGCCGTCGGCGATGGTCGGCCCCGGCACGCGCTCGCAGACCCTGTGCTCGCTGAAGGAGATGCAGGCCGAGGCCGCTTGCGCGGCCTGGACCCCGATCACCTCGGTGCGGGGCGAGAGCGCCTTGATCGCCGCGGCGGTCCCGGCAAGGAGCCCGCCGCCTCCCGCGGGAACGAGGACCGCGTCGATGTCCCGGAGGTCCCCGGCGATCTCGAGGCTTGCGGTACCCTGGCCCGCGATCACGCTGTCATCGTCAAAGGGATGGATGAAGAGCGCGTCCTTCCGCGTAAGGGCGTACTCCAATGCGTCGCTGAACCGCTCGCCGTGGAGCACCACCTCGGCGCCGTATCCCCTCGTCGCCTCCTGCTTCACCAGGGACGCCGTCTCGGGCATCACGATCACACTGCTCTTCCCCAGCTTCCCCGCGGCGAACGCCACGGCCTGGGCGTGGTTCCCCATGGACGCCGCGATGACGCGCGGCTCCGCGACGGAAAGGAGCTTGTTGAACGCTCCCCGCACCTTGAAGGAGCCGGTCTTCTGCAAATTCTCGAGCTTCAGGTAGACCTCGGCGCCCGTGAGCCTGCTCAGCGAATTGGAAAGGATGAGCGGCGTGCGGTGGATGAAGGGAGCAATGCGCTCGCGCGCTGTCTGGATGTCCGAAAGGGAGATCATAGGTTCACACGGAGCGTCTCTACTTTGCCTCCAATTTTTTCTCCTTGATCTTCAGTTTCTGCTCTTTTTCCCTTTTTTTCTCCTTTTTCTCCCTCTTCTTTTCCTTCTTTTCGCGCTTCTTTTCCTTCTTTTCCATTTGTTTCACTTCTTCCTTGCTGGTTGCCACGACCATCGGGGATGGTTGCTGCTGGAGCGGCGATACAGTCGCCTCGTCTGCGAACGCCGTCCCGAGCGTAAATCCGAATGCCGCTGCTGTCATGAGAGCAAGAGCTTTTTTCATGGAACCTCCAACTTGAGAATAAAAATAGAACACTTTGGAACCGTCGTGCCCCCCGGGCCTCTTGGCCGCCCCGGGGACATGCGGGGCCTGGGGTACAACAGAACCACTGCACCTGCAGAAGTCCCATGCGATCATTTCCGGCAGGTGACCGAAGCCGAGGGTGAAGCATTTCGGACTGTCCGAGCCCGCAGGTTGGCGAGCCAGCGGCCAGCGTTTATGAGTGTTTACGCGAATGCAGGCTGTTTCCGAAATGTACCGAGGACGACCGAGCATGACAGACAAGAATGGTCGCCGGGTGCCCTTATTTGGGTCACCTTGCTTGGGCACGCAAGAAAGGTGACAAGAGACGCCCTATCGCTATGGAGCTGATCCAAACTTCGTTGCACTCTGCGAACATCCGGGCCTCCCTGAACGTGGCCGGCTCGTTCAATGCACATGCCGGCCGCTAACTTCGAATCGCGCCCCGGATATCGGCGACCAGCCGTCTTGGATTGCGTCCGTAGTAAAAGGTCCGCCGGGCTACGCTGACCGCGGTCCTGTCTGCGCGGCCTTTGGTCAACCAGGACAGGGCAAACGATTCGAGAGCGAGCGCCTCGGGCAGGAAGATGGGTGCATTGAGGAAAGAGGCTATGCCCGCCCAGACGATGCAGGCCGCCATAAGAATCCCGCAGCAGATGTAGATGCGGTTTCGCACCCGTTTGCCCTTGGTAAGTGGTTCCCCTGAGTCAGGCTTCGACTTCGTAAACAGGAACAGCGAGAAGAAACTGAACGAGCAGAACAGCACAACGGCCGAAATATAGTGTATCTTGCCCGTTCCCGGAGTCCACCAGGAAGGCGCTAACGAGTCAAGGGGCGCCTTTGTGGGAAAGAACGCCACCAGGATAGCGGCCGTGCCGGCTATGATAGATGCCCGGCGATCCTGTTTGCTGTACTCGTTTTTATAGCCGTGATAGGTAAAAAGAAACACTCCAAGCGAAACCAGTATCCCAACGAAGACCGCCACCGACCCGGTGTAGTAATAGGCGCTGACCGAAGAGAGCAGATCCCATCGCGCCAGTTCCCGGGTCGGTCGAAGGCCTGCGATGAGCCAGAGGGCAAGGGGGAATACAAGGCCCAGACTGCCGATCAACTGCCGATAGGCGTGGCTCGATAGGTCATCAGACCCGCTTGTTGCAAACAACGGCTCAAGCGCCTTATCAGCGACGTCAGATCCGGGCTGCGATGTCATGAATGCGACCTCCTTTCAGGGCACCTTACGAAAGCTGCCTCCAGGAACCAAGAAGGTAGAGTCTTTCTCCTTGCATGAGCGTGACCAACGGATAGAACCACTGCACCTATGGCTTCCCACACCGGGGATATCCATAGGCTCGCCGAGCATGGTGCCGCCCCGCCTTGTCGCAACCGTTACTGCTCGATACAGACCAGATGGTATTGTTTGATGCTACAAAACGCATTAAATGAAAAAGAGATGGCATGAGCATCCGTCTGGTTTCCCATTCCGAAGGTCCCATAGGGTGAAGACGTGGAAGCGTTGTACGACCACCCGGCACAATTCTGATTATCCGCACCGCCGTTTGTGTTCGGATAAGTGGTCCAATCGCTGTTCATTCCTGTCCAATAAGTATCGGTCGCGGCCGGGTCAAAGGCATTGGTCAGCGCGCCGAACGCGAACAGGCCTTTTGGATTCGTGGTCATGATCTTCGTTGTGCCGTCGCTCCGGTAATACGTTGTGTTCGGCCTCAAGACCCACCTGATCTGACCGTCGCCGGCATTGGCGCTTACCGAGGCAACCCTGTTTGCGGCATCCACCAGGAACGCTTTGTAGACACCGGTCCCGGGATAGTCGGCGTCCTTGAGGCACAGGGCATCGGCGGCAACGATCCCCGTTGCCTTGTGCGTTCCTTCGGCGGCAATCAGGTTCCCGTCGAACACCGCGGCAGTGACGAACGTCTTGCGGCTCGCCGGCTTCTGGTAGTCGTACAGTTGCTGCACCTCGGCGGCGGACAGCGTCCGGCCGTAGTACCGGACGTCGTCGAGCGCGCCGTTCCAGTAGGAGGCCGCCGGCCAGGCGTTCTGGCCGAGGTCGAACGACGTCAGGGACGCCGCTCCTACTGCGCCCGATTTCGTGGCCTGCGACACGAGCGCTCCATCCTTATAGAGCTTGGTCAGCCCCGTTGTGTCATCATAGGTCCCGACGACATGGGCCCAGGTGTTCTGCGAATACGTCATGGACGTGCTCATGGTCGCACCGGGGATCACGGTGAGGATCATCGATCCGTGGATGCTGAAGAGGAAGTTGCCG
>DATIZR010000060.1 GCA_035516965.1 Nitrospirota bacterium | reverse complement strand
GGGCTTCAGCAGAAATTCGGCCAGATGTTCCCGTGCCGCATGCACTTTCTTGTTGACTTCGTCATTGCCGAGCTCGATCAGCCAGAGGGCATAGTCCTTGCGCCCTCGATGCCATTCGGGATAATCCTGAGCGACTGACGGCACTGTTGTCGGGTTTTGATGAAGCATTTTTATTCCCTGCCGTGATTAACCGCACGTTTGATAAAGACTTGTATTGACCCACCCTGCGAAACGGAGAGAACTGAACGAACTCCGGTAGAACCGGACCAGAAGAAGTTTTGGCCAGGGCCTTATGGCTCTCGAGGGATGAATGCAATATCAAGAAGAAAGACCTGACCCCATTCGTTCCCCGTCCCCCAAGATATTACAGTGCGACAAGATTGGGTTTGAACAACAGCCCGTGAAGATTCTACCTCGGGACAAGTTTGCTTGCCTTCTGTTCTTTCAACTTCCTTACCCGAATAGCTCTTCCTCGACTAGACGGAATGAGGTTATCTATTTCTGAACATCCTCGATTTCTCATCCGCTCTTCCTTATATAGATCATTGCGCTGAGCATAGTACAGTTCCGCAGGGAAATCAAGCGATTCTCCAATGAAAAGGGCCCAGGATATGTTCCTGGGCCTTGCGGTATTGCGCTCGACTCTCTGCTCCTCCTTATCCGGGTGTGAATAATGGGGGGGCAAATCTTCATTCGTTTACATACTTGCCGACATTGATGATATGACCCCTACAGGGTCTTTTTATTTAAAATAACTCTCTTTTCCAAAAATTTCGCTAATCGGTTTTCCATCCAAATCCGGATTTGTTAAACCAAATAAATTCAAAAATGTAGGCGCAAAATCCATAATGGAAATGGTTCTTCCTATAGCCCCCGGATTGATTCCAGGTCCAATCACAATAAATAATCCCTCTGGTCTATGGTCCCCTGTGCGACAATAAGTATATTTACCTTCAACCATTCCAATTTTTTCTGAAGTCAATTGCAACCAACAAGACTTGTCGTCGGTTACCCCTTTACTGCCTATCAGTTTGTCTTCATTCCATTCCACTAAAAGATCCGGCAAATAGTCAATATACTCGCCCTGGTATAATTCGGAGGTTTTCATGACCCTTTTTACCATCGGCTTGCCGCTATCCCTGTCAACAATATTCAGCAGATCTTCGCTTAATTCTAGGCAAAAATCCGTCAATTCCTTTCCCGGCTTTATTAGCCCGCTTGGCTCCCTTCCTAACAGATTAATCCGGATGCCGCTTACGAGGTTTCCATTTTCATGGGGAAAACACTTGCAATTTTTCAAATCCATCGTGGAAGATATTTGGGGGAGATCTTCCCCTGCCACCCGGTGTCTGGCTAAATTGTATAGAGGTAATAGAGCAGGCTTCAAAGTCGTCTGAATCGGTTTGGGCAGTTTTTGCCATCCCCCGTTTGCAAGACTAATAATGTTATTAATCATCCCTTGTTGCTCGAGGGCAGCGGCGGTAGGATTTTTTTTTAAAAAATTCAACTTCTCCAAAATCTTTTCAAGCAGGAAGTTCCCACCAACATTATGGGCCATCCGATGGGTGGCAAGGAAGAAAACATACGTGTTTTCGTCAACGTGTGCCAAAATCCTTCCAATCGCGCTATCAATGGCTCTATAAACCTCTCGAATCGGATCCCCCGTAAGGGAGACAAATTCTGGATCATAATTAGGGTGAGCCGGGTCGTGAAGATGCCAGCATTGATGACCAGCGCAATGGCCTTCGGTAAATACTTGGGCAAAAAAGCCCCATTCACCTTTATTCAGGTAATGTATGGTAAGCTCACATTTCTTTTTAACACCCTCGATCAATTGATCCCTAAATCTACAGAAATCTTGCGGAGACCTCCTATCAGAGTCACAAGACTTTTCCATCGGATGATTCCCGAACCGCTTGATTACATCCCCCTTTAATTCTCTGGGCCATGTATGAAATCCGTATACTCCATCATGGGATCCCCATTCCGCCAGTTGAATCCCATTCAATCCCTTCGATATCCCTGACAGCGGGATATCCAAGATAGCGACTTTCTCCCCGGCGCTGCTGAGATGGTTCCAGAAGGGTTTCGCCTTGATAAATTCGCCGGGATAACATTTATGGAATTCATACGTTCCCGGATTGATTTGGGTTAAACGGTGAAATCCATGACGTGCAGGCGTCACGCCTGTGTAAAAGGATGGCCATGTGGATCCCTCATACAACCCTTCAACACTTATTGTTTCCCCAACAAGTCCCCTGGCAAGAAGCGAATGCATGGTTGGTAATGTCCCATCCCCGGCCCAGTTTTGGATCAAAAATTTATCCCCTGCATCCATTGCCAGAAATACGATTTTAACGGGGTGTTTCATTCCACCTTCTCCATGGAAATCCTCGAGTTAGTGTTCATTTTCGATTTTTCAAAAACTATGCATCCAACTGCATCTTTTGCAGCCTGAAAACGACTTGTTCCAAAAAACTACTGATCGAAAGTGCCTGGCTCTCTTATTGTTCCAAATATCCTCAAAACGATCATCACGGATATTTCCAAGTACATAGTCATCGATCCATTCGTCGGGACAGAATATTAGATCGCCATTTGGTTTCACAAGCGCTGCACGGAAAGGCGCTATACACCTTTTCCTTAGCCGATAGCTTTCGGAATAGTATTCGTGGATTTCTTTTCCCTGAAGATTTGGGAAAAATATTAATTTTTCCACGTCTATTAATTGGGATATTTCATTGGATAATGCGATGGAATCAATATGTTGAGAAAGGGGGATGCAATGGGCCTTTGCACCAGGAGCTGACCTATCAAGCGTTTTATGAATTGCCGCCTTGTGAACCTTTAATTCTGTCGGAGTAGTAAACCACAGGTGATGGATTCTAAAATAATCAACCTCATCACCGGTTGTTTTTCTTATTAAATTAATGGTCTCTTTCAAATGACCGACAACCAAAGGGTTTACTGTTATATTTACAGTTATTAAAGGCTTTTTAATATTTTTCCTTTTTTTACAGTCCAAAAGATGTTGCATATTTGACATTACTTTTCCGAAATTACCCCGTCCACGCAGTTTATCATGCAGTTCTTCGGGCCCATCGATCGAAAAATTAATGTGGTCAACTCCCAACTCAGCGACTTTTTCAATCTTCTCTTGGTTCAAAAGAGTTCCATTTGTCGTGAATGAGATCGGCAAAGCAAAGCTTTTCACATGGGCCATTATTGTAATAAAATCTTCCCGGATAAAGGGTTCCCCTCCACCAAAATATATATGAGGCCTGTATACCGCCAATTGATTTATTAATTCCAGAATCTCCTCTGTCGTCATTTCTGAATTTTCATATCGATCTCCAATCCCATTTTCCCCGTGGAACCAACACATCTTGCATTTTAAATTACATCGGTTACTCAACTCAATATCGACAGAAATCGGCCCTTTTGAAAAATAATTGGATTGGATAAAATATATCATTCTGAAATATTTATTCAGGTGAGGAAACATAACGCACCATAGGTCATGATTTTATGCCCATTCCTTTCATTCTCCCTGATAGGAATCCCAAAATAAAGCAGATCCTTAATTCATGTTCGAACTTGTTTCTCGAGAAACATACAATTCTCAATACACTCGCAATGATATCCCTCAACATTTTTTTATTTGTAAGAGATTGAATATTAAATAAATTGAAATATTTCATGTCTTTCATAAGAATCCCTTGCAACTCCCCCTCATCAAAGCGCCACTTGCGAAAGTATCTTTTTGATATTTTATCGGCGGAAACACAGTGATAAATGATTGATAAAGGATGATATAATATTATTTCCTTGGCATTTTGCAATCTCTGCAAAAATTCTGTTTCTTCACCACTATACAATTTTCTTGGAATTCTTCCAAGATTTGAATCAAATCGCCCGTATTTTTTGAACATTTCGGATTTTACGGCAAAATTGGCTCCCCATATATTTGGCGAATCCAGGTACGTGACTGAATTACCATAATCCAACAGTCCTAAATAATTATAGAGATTCGGTTTCAGCCATTTCGGCTGGGAAACTTCCCAAATCGGCAGTATCTTCCCACCTACACATGCTACATTATCATTTTCTTTAAATGCTTTTTCGATATTTTGGATCCAATATTTGTCTACTATCACGTCATCATCTGTAAACGCGATAATTTCGCCCCTCGCTTCCTTTATCCCACGGTTACGAGCATGGGAGATCCCCCTTTTTTCCTCGAATACATATCTTATTCTTGATTCATAATGCTTCTGAAATTCTTCAAAAACAAATCGAGTATCATCATCCGAATTGTTATCTACCAAAATAACTTCCCATGATGAATCATCAGGGACCATAGCCTCTCGAAGACTTTTTAGCATTCTTCTCAAGCGTTCGGCTCGATTGTATGTACAAACAAGCACACTAATTTTCATAGTACTCAATATATATCACAATCCGAAAATGCTTCGCAAGGCATGGGCCATAGTGGGCCATAGGTGACCCCTGCTATTCCTTTTGAATATCCTCAAGCTTATCCGGCCTTCCGTTATTATGCGCTGAGCATAGTATAGTTCCGAATTGAAATCAAGCGATTCTCCAATGAAAAAGGCCCAGGATATAATCCCGGGCCTTTACGGTATTCGCTATGTTGAAGCACTGCAGCGTTCAGCGGGGCTTTGCCGTCGTGCTTTTAGCCTTTATCAGTTTGCCGGCAAGTTTATTGAGCGGGTTGTCCCGGGAGAGAATGGGCAGGATGGGCTTTTTCCGGATGCCGAGGGCTTTCATTTCCTTCTTGAGATCGTAATGCCCCCGGTCGTAGCTCAAGCCTTTCGTGAAACTGTCGACGGCTTCTTTCTTCTTTCCCGCGAGGAGAAACGTCCTTCCCAGGTTGAGGTACAGGAAGGGATACACGGTTTTGGCAACGTCAGGATCGGACGTCTTGAACTTGACGATCGCTTTCCTGCAGGACGCGACGCCGCTGAGATGCTTCTTATCGACGACTGCCTTAAGCCAGCCGGTGTAGGAGAGGATGATCGGATGATCCGGGTAGAAGACCAGCGCCTTCAGCAGGACTGAGTAGGCCTGCTTTTGTTCTCCGCTCTTGAGGTGCGCCCGCGCAGCCTTGATGAACTCACCTGCCGTCGTTCTCTCGGAGAATTCGTCCGGGCCGTGGGCCCCGGCGCCTCCGGCAGTCTTTTCCCGTTCCATGGTCATGATGGTAACATATCCCGGCTTTGATATAAATAAAAAAATGGGCCTCCTTATGACGGAAATCGTATTGTCAAGAATTAACCACAGAGCACACAGAGAAATCTTTAATTCTCACAATGACTCAGACTTTTCTTATGGCCTACCACTCTGTGCCCTCTTCTACAGCATTTATTTCGTTTTCTGCATCCTTCACGTCTTGAAGAATGGTCTTTTTGTTGAGTCAGTTGAGAACACAGGTTGCACTGCTCCGCGTTCTCTGTGGTTTGGTAAGAACGAATAAGGCCCGGAATTTTTCCGAGCCTTTACGATATTCCTCTATTATCTTCTCCCTGTCCGGGAGCGTTCATCCCTCCCACTTCTCAACCACATTTCCCTTCTCGTCGAATTTGCACGCCTGCAGGAAGGGATCATGATAAAAGGTGAACCACGCCCCTGCCGCGACGCCGGACTTGATCCATTTCTCTTTCAGGGCGATCGATTCCATGGGAAAGTTGTCGTAGGCCATGACCCAGAGGGGATTGGCGTGGACATGGGTGGGCAGAAGGTCCCCCAGATGGAGCGCGCGCTCGTTCCCTGATTCCAGGCGGACGATCTGGTGGCCCCCGTTGTGGCCGCCCGTGTGAACGACCGTGATGCCCGGCGCGATCTCCGCCTCGCCGCTGACCAGTTCGAGATTCCTGCTTCCTTTCATCGCCTCGATGTTGACGGGCAAATAGGTGTTGATGGACCGGATGTTCGGGTTCAGCACGTCCTCCCACTCTTTCTGCTGGAGGAAATGCTTCGCTTCAGGGAACGTCAGGCTGGGCGTTCCCGCCTCGTCCTGCATGACCACGCCGCCTGCATGATCGAAATCGTAATGGGTCAGGATCACTTTATCGATGTCCTTGCGGTTGATGCCCATGCGGGAAAGATCGGACAGGATCGACCACTCTTCCCTGACGCGGTAGATCTTCTTCTGCTTGTCGGTCAGCTTGTTTCCCAGGCCCGTTTCGATCAGGACCAGGGACGAGGGGGTCCTGACCAGGATCGGCCAGGCATTGAGGCTGATATAGTTTTCATTGTCCGCGGGATATTTCTTCTGCCACAGGACCTTCGGCACGACTCCGAACATGGCCCCGCCGTCCAGCTCGAACCTGCCGCCGTTCAGCCAGGTCAGCTCGAAGTCGCCTATTTTAAAACCGGTCTTCATTTTTTATCCACAGATGACGCAGATTGCGCAGATCAATGCAAATTAAGGCTGGAGCGTCTGATCACAACCCTACGGATTGTTCGAGTTTCATGAACGAAAGACCCCTCGCCCTTGCAAGTGCCGATTTCACAGATTAAACCGCGCTGAAATTACTGGTTTTAAAATCTGCGGCCATCTGCGACATCTGCGGATAGATTGGTTTTTCGCGTCTTCTGAATGTTACTCATACCGAGTAGTTCCATTCGATGACATCGTCACTGCTTCTTCGCATACCCGACCTTCTTCAGCGCCTCTTCGATCTCGTTCAGAGTTGTCGGATCGTCGATGGTGGACGGCATGAGGTAAGGTTCGCTGTCCGCGATCTTCCGCATGGTGCCGCGCAGGATCTTCCCGGAACGGGTCTTGGGAAGGCGCTTCACCACGCAGGTCTCCTTGTACGAGGCGATGGGGCCGATGGTGTCGCGGATCATCTTCGCGAGGTCCTTTTGGATATCCTCTTCGGCGCGGTCCGCGCCCGCCTTCAGCACGCAGAGACCGACCGGCACCTGTCCCTTCAGGTCGTCGTGCACGCCGATGACCGCGCACTCGGCGATGGACTGGTGCGTCGAGACAACCTCCTCCATCTCGCCCGTGGACAGCCGGTGGCCCGCAACATTGATCACGTCGTCCACGCGGCCCATGATGAAGACGTACCCATCCTCGTCGATATACCCCCCGTCACTCGTATAGTAGTAGCCCGGGTAGACCTTGAGATAGGACTCGAGAAAACGCTGGTCCGCCTGCCAGAGCGTGGGCAGCGTGCCCGGGGGGAGGGGAAGCTTGATCGTGACGAGGCCCGTCGACTTCGGCCCAGCCGGCTTGCCATCGGAGTCGAGGATCATGACGTTGAAGCCCGGCACCGGCATGGTGGAAGAGCCCGGTTTGATGGGGAAGGGCTCGATGCCCATGCAGTTCGCGGTGATGGGCCAGCCCGACTCGGTCTGCCACCAGTGGTCGATGACCGGTTTCTTCAGGAGATCGTGCGCCCAGTGGTAGGTGTCCGGATCGAGCCGCTCTCCGGCAAGGAAGAGATACTTGAAGCCCGAGAGGTCGAACTTTTTGATGAACTCGCCCTTTGGATCTTCCTTCTTGATGGCCCGGAACGCCGTGGGAGCCGTGAACAGGACCTTGACGTTGTGCTCGGAGATGACGCGCCAGAACGCCCCGGCATCGGGTGTCCCGACCGGCTTGCCCTCGTACAGGACCGTCGTGCACCCGTGGAGGAGCGGGCCGTAGACGATATAGGAGTGGCCCACGACCCATCCCACGTCCGATGCCGCCCAGTACACGTCGCCGGGCTGGACCCCGTAGATGTGGCGCATGCTCCAGCGGAGCGCAACGGCATGGCCGCCGTTGTCGCGCACCACGCCCTTCGGCTTTCCGGTGGTCCCCGACGTGTACAGGATGTAGAGCGGGTCCGTCGCCTTTACCATCGTGCACTCGACGGGCACGGCCTTTGCCATGAGATCCTCCCAGTCGTGGTCGCGGCCGGGATTGAGAGATGCCTTCACGAAGGGGCGCTGGAAGATCACGCAATGCTTGGGAGCGTGCGATGCCTCTTCGATCGCCTTGTCGAGCATGGGCTTGTATTCCAGCGTTTTCTTCCCTTCGATGGCGCCCGAGGCGGTGACGATCACCTTCGGCTTCGCGTCGTCGATCCTGATCGCCAGCTCGTGGGGCGCGAACCCGCCGAAGACCACGGAGTGGACAGCGCCGAGCCGCGCGCAGGCGAGCATGGAGATGACCGCCTGCGGGATCATCGGCATGTAGATGATGACCGTGTCGCCCTTCCGGACGCCGAGGCCTGCAAGCGCGCCGGCGAAGCGGGAGACCAGGTCGAGCAGCTCCCGGTAGGTGTACTTCCTGATCGTGCCGGTCACGGGGCTGTCGTAGATGAGCGCGGCCTGGTCCGCCCTGCCCGCCATGACGTGGCGGTCGAGCGCGTTGAAGCAGGTGTTCAGCTCCGCGCCCGCGAACCACCGGTAGAACGGCTTTTTCGAATCATCGAGGACCCTGTCCCATTTCCTGCTCCAGGTCACGGCCTCCGCGGCCTGGCCCCAGAAACCCTCGGGATCCTTGATGCTCTTCTGAAACAGATCGTAATACTTCCCCATGATATGCCTCCCCCTTGTGACTTGTGAACGACCATATTATGGCAGGAGCGGGAATCCATCATTCCCGGCCCTCTACATAGGTTGTTGAAAAAGTCCTTTGGCCGTCTTTGCGAGCGGAGCGAAGCAATCTCGCAGTTGGATAAATCAATACGTTTGAGATTGCCGCGTCGCAAAAATACTCCTCGCAATGACGTAAAAGGCGTCTCGCGCAAAACCTCCAAGACGCAAAGAAGGCATTACCTGATAAAACCGTTACATCCTTTGCCTGTGCCTGCACTCGCGTAAGCGCGGCCATAAACTAAGCTCGCAAAAAAAAGACATAATCTCCGGTTTTAAACTTTGCGTCTTTGCGCCTTTGCGCAAAATTTTCTTTCCGTTATTTGCCTGCCAGTCCTTCCGTCATTCCGGCAGGTCCGGAATCTTTCTCTAAGAAAGATTCCCTCCGAGCAGTTCCCGAAGCACGTACTGGAGAATGCCGCCGTGAACATAGTAATCAACCTCGATGGCCGTGTCAATGCGAGAAAGCAGGGTAACCTCCCGGCGTGCCCCGTCCGGCCGCCTGATGATCATGACAACGTCCTGCTGGGGCCTGAGCCTGTTCAAACCCAGGATATCGAACTCCTCGTCCCCCCGGATCCCGAGAGAATCCGCGGAGGCGCCGGACTTGAACTGGAGCGGCAGGATACCCATGCCGACCAGGTTCGAACGATGGATCCGCTCGAAGCTCTTCGCGATGACGGCTCGCACACCCAGCAGCCGGGGCCCTTTGGCGGCCCAGTCGCGCGACGAGCCCGTGCCGTATTCCTCGCCGCCGAACACCACCACAGGCTTTCCCGCGCCGCCGTACCTCATCGCGGCGTCATAGATGGACATCGGCTCGCCAGTTGGCTGGAACAGCGTGACGCCTCCTTCCACGGCCGCGCCATCCGGCTTCGGAGGCACCATGAGGTTCTTGATCCGGACGTTCGCGAAGGTGCCGCGCACCATGACCTCGTGGTTCCCGCGGCGGGTGCCGTAGCTCTGAAATTCGGATTTCGGGACTCCCCGGTCGACAAGGTATTTGCCCGCGGGCGAGGTTTCCTTGATGGAGCCGGCAGGGCTGATATGGTCCGTGGTGAGCGAGTCGCCGAAGATGCCGAGCGTTCGCGCGCCCGTGATATCTCCCGGCCCTTCGGGCTTCATGGAAAAATTACTGAAAAAGGGCGGCTCAGCAATGTAGGTTGAGCGGGGCCAGGGATACACCTCATGGGAGACCGTTGGAATCGCGTCCCATAAAGTGTTGCCCGAGGCAAGGTCAGCGTAGAGTCTGCGGAAGGTTTCCGGGTCAGCGGCATACTTCATGAGCGACGCCACTTCAACGCTGCTCGGCCAGACGTCCCGCAGATAGACAGGCTTGCCGTCGCTGCCAATGCCGAGAGGGTCCTGTTCCGGGTTCCAGAGCACGGTCCCGGCGATGGCAAAGGCCACGACGAGCGGCGGGCTCATCAGGAAGTTCGCACGCAGGTTGGGATGGATCCGCGCCTCGAAGTTGCGGTTGCCCGAAAGCACGGCCGCGCAGACAAGATCGTTCTTCACGATCGCTTCCTCGATCGAGGCGTCCAGCGGGCCGGAATTCCCGATGCAGGTGGTGCAGCCGTAGGCCGCAAGAAAGAAGCCGAGTTTCTCCAGCGGGGCGAGCAGGCCGGCCCTTTGCAGGTACTCCGTCACCACGCGCGAACCCGGCGCAAGGGAGGTCTTTACCCTCTTGTTGATCGAGAGGCCTTTCGCCACGGCCTTTTGGGCGAGGAGCCCCGCTGCGAGCAGCACCGCAGGGTTGGAGGTGTTGGTGCAGGACGTGATGGCCGCGATGATCACGTCTCCATGGCCGACGTCGCTATTGCCCGAGGTCCTGTATCGTTGGGCGAGATCGCCGGACTTCTTCGCGAAGCCGCCTTCAACAGCCGGTTTGATGAAGAGGTCTTCGAACCGGTCCTTCAATTTTGGAACATCGATCCGGTCCTGGGGCCGCCTCGGTCCGGACACGGAAGGCTTGACGGATGCCAGGTCGAACTCGATGGTCCTCGTGTAATCGATCGTGCCCTGCTCGGGCATGCCGAACATGCCCTGGGCCTCAAAGTAAGACCGAAGCGCAGCGACCTCCCTGTCCGTTCGTCCGCTCCAGCGGAAATAGTCGATCGTCTTTTCGTCAACCGGGAAGAAGCCCATGGTCGCGCCGTACTCAGGCGCCATGTTGGAAATGGTGGCGCGGTCGGGCACGGCGAGTGAAACAGCGCCTTTTCCGAAAAATTCGACGAAGGCGCCCACGACCTTATCCTTCCGCAGACGCTCCGTGATCGTGAGCACGAGGTCGGTCGCGGTGACCCCCTCCTGCAGATCACCCGAGAGATGCACGCCAACCACGTCGGGAGTCAGGAAGTAGAGCGGCTGGCCGAGCATGCCCGCCTCAGCCTCGATCCCGCCCACGCCCCACCCCACAACGCCGATGCCGTTGATCATGGTCGTGTGGCTGTCCGTGCCGACGAGCGTGTCCGGGTAGTACAGGCCGTCCCGCTGATGCACGCCGCGGGCAAGATATTCCAGGTTCACCTGGTGCACGATGCCGATGCCCGGCGGTACCACCTTGAAGGTCTTGAACGCCTTCATGCCCCACTTCAGGAACTCATAGCGCTCCCGGTTCCGCTGGAACTCCCTGTCCATGTTCTTTTCGAGCGCGCCGGGTTCACCGGAGCAGTCCACCTGCACCGAATGGTCGATGACCAGATCGACGTGAACGAGGGGCTCGATGATCCCCGGCCGTTTGCCCATGCCAAGGGCCGTGCTGCGCATGGCAGCCAGGTCGCACAAGAGGGGCACGCCGGTGAAGTCCTGGAGCAGGATACGGGAAACGACGAAGGGAATTTCGCGGATGCGGTTCTCGACGGGCGCCCAGGTCGCGAGCTGTTGGACATGTTCTTCGGTGATCTTCCGGTTGTCGCAGTTGCGCAAAACAGACTCGAGCACGATCCTGATCGAGACGGGCAAGCGGGAGATGTTCCTGAGGCCGGACCGCTCCAGGGCCGGAAGGGAATAAAGCTTCCCCTTTGTTCCGCCGCCGGGATCGAAATCGCGGAGAGTTTTAAAGAGATCGTTGTTCAATCGGTATACCGAAAAGAGAAAACCAAGACTTGGACAAACCTGAGAAACAAGGCTGTCTCGCGCAAAGCCGCAAAGACGCAGAGAAAATCATTACTGCTGGTTTAAACCTGAAACGTCCTTAACCTTTATGGGCGAGCTTGGCGCCCTCCGCGAAAAATATTCTTGGTTCGAAACAAGCTATTGCCTTCTTTGCGTCTTTGCGGCTTTGCGCGAAAAAATCTTCCCGGTTCGAAACAGGCTTGTCAGTCAGCCTTCATATCACGTACAGGTCCACATACTCGTTCACCGGCATGGCCTCGAGCCTCCGGCGGTCGAGCGAGACATCGAGGATCGCTTTCTGTTGCTTCGCCGGGAAGCGTCGGCCGAGATTGGTCTTGAACTTCTCGACCAGGACCGGCATGCCTTCGCTGCGCCTGCGGCGGTGTCCGATGGGGTATTCTACCACGACCTCGGGAAGGACCGTGCCGTCGTTCAGCTCGACGGTCAGGCCGTTGGCGATGGAGCGCTTTTCCGGATCATGATAGTCCTTCGTGAACTGCAGGTCCTCGACGCAGGTGATCTTGTCGCGCAGCGCGTCGATGCGCGGGTCGGCCGCAACGCCGTCCTCGTAGTCCTGGGCCGTGAGCCGGCCGAAGATGAGCGGCACGGCGACCATGTACTGGATGCAGTGGTCGCGGTCCGCGGGATTGCTGAGCGGGCCCTTCTTGTCGATGATGCGGATGGCCGCCTCGTGGGTCCGGATGGTGATCTTCCTGATGTCGGCAGCGGTCCTGCCCATCCCCTTCAGCTTTGTATGCAGCATCATGGCGCCTTCGACGGCGGTCTGGGAATGGAACTCCGCCGGGAAGGAGATCTTGAACAGCACCTGCTCCATCACGTAGGAGCCGTAGGGCCGCTGGAACTTGAATTCCTTTCCCCTGAAGAGCGCGTCGTAGAATCCCCATCCCTTGGCGGTCAGCACGCTCGGGATGCCCATCTCCCCCTTGATCGAGAAGAGGGCGAGGCGCACGGCCCGGCTCGTAGCGTCTCCGGCGGCCCAGGACTTGCGCGAGCCGGTGTTCGGCGCATGGCGGTAGGTCCGGAGGGACTGGCCGTCCACGAAGGCCTGCGACACGGCGTTTGCGATCTCGTCCCGCGTGCCTCCCATGAGCCAGGCGCACACGGCGGCCGAAGCCACCTTCACGAGCACCACGTGGTCCAGGCCCACGCGGTTGAAGGCGTTCTCGAGCGCCATCACGCCCTGGATCTCGTGCGCCTTGATCATGGCCTCGAGCACGGTGTTCATGATGAGCGGCTCCTTGCCGTTCGCAATGCGTGTGCGGGAAAGCCAGTCCGCGGTGGCCAGGATGCCGCCGAGGTTGTCCGATGGGTGGCCCCACTCGGCAGCGAGCCACGTATCGTTGAAGTCGAGCCAGCGGACCATTGCGCCGATGTTGAACGCCGCCTGCACGGGATCGAGCCGGAACTGCGTGCCGGGCACCTTGGCCCCGTTCGGGACGATGGTGCCGGGAACGATCGGCCCGAGCAGCTTCGTACAGGCCGGGTAGCCCAGCGCCTCGATGCCGCAGCCGATGGTGTCGATGAGACAGTGCCGGGCAGTCTCGAAGGCCTCATCGGACGTGATCGTGTAATTCTTGACATACTCTGCGATATCGACGAGGACCTTGTCCGGTTCAGGCCGGACGTTGGAGAGGTGGGAACTCATGAAGGGATGTTTCCTTTCTTGAATTGATCGGCATCCTGTAAATAAACGGGACAAGTCTCGCGCAAAGTCGCAAAGAAAGGCCAGATGTATCCTGCCCTTGCTGTTGGTGACTATCTCTCCCTGATCGGCACGTACTTCCGGTCATCGGGGCCGGTATAGTTTGCTGAAGGCCGGATGATCTTGTTGTCAAGCCGCTGCTCGATCACGTGCGCGCCCCATCCCGTGGTCCGCGAGATGACGAAGATCGGGGTGAAGAGCGAGGTGGGCACACCCATCATATGGTAGGCCACCGCGGAATACCAGTCGAGGTTCGCGAACATGTTCTTTTCGCGCTTCATCACCGCTTCGATGCGGTCCGCGATGGAAAACAGGTTCATGTTGCCGCCGTCCTCGCAGAGCCCCCTGGCGATCGCCTTGATCGTCTGGTTCCGGGGATCGCTCACCGTGTACACCGGGTGGCCGAAGCCGATTACGATCTCCTTCCGCGCCACGCGGGCCATGATGTCCGCCTCCGCCTCGTCGGGCGTGCGGTACCGGCGCTGGATCTCGTGGGCTGCCTCGTTCGCGCCCCCGTGCTTCGGCCCCCGGAGGGCGCCGATGGCCCCGGTGATGGCGGAATAGGAGTCCGACAGCGTGCCGGCGATCACACGCGCGGTGAAGGTCGAGGCCGTGAACTCGTGCTCCGCGTAGAGGATCAGGGACTGGTCGAGCGCCTTCTCATGGAGCGGGGAAGGCTTCCGGCCGTGCAGCAGGTGCAGGAAATGGCCGGCCACGGTATCGTCGTCGGTTTCCACGTCGATCCTGCGGCCGTTCTGGCTGTAGTGCCACCAGTACAGGAGCAGGGATCCGAAGGAGGCGATCAGTCGGTCAATGATGTCCCGGGCGCCCGGTATGTTCTGGTCGTCCTTCTCAGGCAGCACGTTGCCGAGGATGGAGCAGCCGGTGCGCATCACGTCCATGGGATGGGCCGATGCCGGAATAAGCTCGAGCACCGTCTTGACCTGGTGGGGCAGGCCGCGCAGCTGCTTCAGCTTCTTGCGGTAGTCCTTCAGCTGCGACTCCGTGGGAAGGTCGCCGTGGATCAGGAGATAGGCGGTCTCCTCGAAGGTCGAGAGCCTCGCCATTTCGATGATGTCGTATCCGCGGTAATGCAGGTCGTTCCCGGTACGGCCCACGGTGCAGACCGCCGAGTTTCCCGCGATCACGCCCGACAGGGCGACGGATTTCTTCACTTTCGGGGCAGCGGGGTCCGCTGCTACTGGTGCGCCGGTATTCGAGCTCATGGTTTGTCCTCCTTAAATTAAAAGCACTGCGTCTCGCTCAAAGACGCAAAGGAAATCTTAAGTCTTAGTTTGACGACCTAATGATTTGGCCTTTCTTTGCGAGCCTGGCGCCTTTGCGCGAAAACGCCATTATTGTTTTTTTATGTTTCCGAAAACCTCGTCAAGCTTCTGCTCAAAGGCATGATACCCGAGATAGTCATAGAGGTCCGCGCGGGTCTGCATCTGGTCGACCACGTTCTTCTGCGTCCCCTCCTTCCGGATGGCGCCGTACACGGCGAGGGCCGCCTTGCTCATGGCGCGGAACGCGGACAGGGGGTAAAGGGCCAGGGACACGTCCGCCGAGCGAAGCTCCTCGACAGTGAAGAGCGGGGTGGAGCCGAACTCGGTGATGTTGGCCAGGACCGGGACCTTGACTGCCTGTGCGAATTTCTTGTACGTTGCGAGGTCTTTCACGGCTTCCGGAAAGATCATGTCCGCGCCGGCCTCGACGCAGGCAACGGCCCGGTCGATCGCCGCATCGACTCCCTCGACGGCGATGGCATCGGTCCGCGCCATGATGACGAAGGCGGGATCTGTCCTGGCGTCGACGGCGGCCTTTATGCGGTCCACCATCTCTTCCTTCGGCACGATCGCCTTGCCCGGCCGGTGGCCGCAGCGCTTCGCCTGCACCTGGTCCTCGATGTGGACGGCCGCGGCGCCGAACTTGATCATGGACCTGATCGTGCGCGCTATGTTGAAAGCGCCGCCCCAGCCCGTGTCGATGTCGACCAGGACGGGAAGGCTCGAGATGTCCGTGATCCTCCGGACGTCGGTCAGCACGTCGTCCATAGTGCTGATGCCGAGATCGGGAACGCCGAGCGAACTCGCGGCAACGCCGCCGCCCGAGACGTAGAGCGCCTTGAACCCGGAGCGCTCGGCGAGCCGAGCGGCATAGGCATTGATCGCGCCGACCACCTGCAGTGGCTTCTCCTCGTTGATCGCCGCCCGGAAGCGGGCGCCTGCTGAGTTCTGTTTCGTCATGCTGAGATCCTCCCCGGAGAATAAGGCCGCTCCCTTTCCATCTGAAATCGGGATGGCGCTATACGGACAATGCGACAGAACAAGCTACTATATGTTTCCTTACTCTCCGAAGTCAAGCGGTAATCGGACGCCCGATGGCGGGAGTGGAGCCCCCTCGGGCAGGAGCCGGAGGCTCCCTAATAATAGCGACCTCCCGCGGGTTACGACGCATTCCACCCGGCAGAAGCCGGGGAATTGCAAGTCGCGGGATTGACCGGGGAACGCTTAATGCATAATAGTAAGAGCAAGTATCGTTCCAGAAGGCCTCAGGGTAAATGAAAAATCATTAAACGGCCGAAATACAGAGCATTTGAAGGGATGAGTATAGCGTACGCGGATGCGGCGTTCATGCAAGAATGTTCATGTTTGAAAATATTTGCACGCAGGTTATTTCATTTCAATTTCTATGGCATAATGGATATCAAGTCCCAGCTTGATGTATGCAGGGACGGACGGAACCAAAAAACCGTCTCTCGCGGAGCACGCGGAGGACGCAGAGAAGGATTCAAGGCCAAGGTTTCAAGTCTCAGGATTCAAGATCCGAACTCTGCGCCGCTGCGATAGACAGCATTCCCCTGTCTTGTCGTGGTCAGGTTTTCCCCGGCATCCACTGCGTCCTCAGTGGTGAAGGTGGAGAAGGATGCTGACTCTACGGTTTTGAATCCAAGGGGGTATCGCCAACATGAAGGCCTCGGACCTGCTGGTCAAATGCCTCGAGAATGAGGGAGTGGAGTATATCTTCGGCATCCCGGGCGAAGAGACGCTTGACCTCATGGAATCGCTCAGGACCTCGAAGATACGGTTCATCGTCACCCGCCATGAGCAGGCTGCTGCCTTCATGGCCGATGCGTACGGCAGGCTCACGGGCAGGGCCGGCGTCTGCCTGGCGACCCTGGGACCGGGCGCCACGAATCTCCTGACCGGCGTTGCCGATGCCTATCTCGATGCCTCGCCCGTGGTTGCGATCACGGGCCAGGCGGACCTCAAGCGGATCCACAAGGAGTCGCACCAGTACATCAATATCGTCGAGATGTGCGAGAGCGTGACCAAATGGAACGGCCGGATCGAGACGCCCGAGGTCATCCCCGAGATGGTCCGGAAGGCCTTCAAGCTCGCCGAAGCGGAAAAGCCCGGCCCCACGCACCTCGAGCTTCCCGAGAACATTGCATCCATGAAGGTCTACGACATGTATGCCGCGATGATACCGCCCATCAGGGCGAGGAGGAGCTCGCCTGACCGGCAGTCCCTCCGGAAGGCCGCCGACCTGATCGAGGCGGCCGAGTTTCCCGTGATCCTGGCCGGCCACGGCGTCGTGCGCAAGGGCGCGAACGCCCAGCTCCGGCAGTTCGCCGAACTGCTCTGCATCCCCGTGGTCACGACCTTCATGGGCAAGGGGGCGCTCAGCGCAAAGAGCCCCTCCTGCATCGGCGCCATCGGCCTGGCGAACGACCGCCAGATCGGGGACGTATTCAAGCGGGCCGACCTCATCATCGCCGTCGGGTACGGGCTCGTCGAGTATGCGCCGAAGAACTGGAACCCCGGGCTCGACAAGAAGATCATCCATATTGACTTCACGTCGAGCGAGGTCGACCTCCACTACGTGCCCGAGGTCGAGATCGTTTCCGACATCCGGGAGAGCGTGGAGCTCCTCGAGGGCATGCTCAGCACGAACAAGAAGAGCCAGTGCGCCATCGATCTCCACGCCGGCTTCCGCGACGAGTTCGAGCGCATCGGGTCGCAGAAGACCTGGCCGATCCGGCCCCCGCAGGTGCTGTACGGCATCAGAAAGGTGCTCGGCGACTCCGACATCCTTGTCTCGGACGTGGGCACGTGCAAGTTCTGGGCGGCTAAATTCTACCCCGTCTATGACAACAACACCTTCATCCTGTCGAACGGCTTCGCATCCATGGGATTCTCGCTCCCCACGGCTGTGGCGGCCAAGCTCCTGCATCCGGAACGCAAGGTCGTCGCACTCTCGGGCGATGGAGGCTTCCTGATGAACCTGCAGGACCTCGAGACCGCGGTCCGGATGAAGCTGGGCATGGCGATCGTCGTCTTCAACGACGGCGGATACAACCTCATCAAGTGGAAGTCGACGAACAAGTTCGGTACGTCCTTTGGCGTCGACTTCGCGAACCCCGACTTTGTCAAGGTTGCAGAGGGCTTCGGCGCAATGGGCCTGCGTCTCACGAAAAACGATGACTTCACCTCCCTGCTCCGCGATGCTTTGACCAGGGACGTGCCCGTCATCATCGATGTCCCCATCGATTATTCGGACAATGAGCTGATCTATAAGCTGCTTTAGAAGTGAAAGTATTTTTCTGCCTCATTCCGGACGTGACCCGGAATCCGGGACTCATCGCAAAGAAACTGGATTCCCGATCGGAGCATTCGGGAATGATGAATGCCTCCAGGGCACCAATTCGTTGAAATTCCTGTATGGAAGCTTCGTCTTATGATATAGTTTCACGTGAAATGAACTGCTGCAATTGACATCATGGCATGAGGATGCCGGGTTCGCGTTCCGGCCCGGCACGATTCTGCTACTTCATTATATAAGGAGAGAAAAACATGGCTAAGGCGAAAAAAGCGGCAGCGAAGAAATCCAGGAAGGCGGCAATCAAGCGTACCGCGAAGGCCGTGGCATTGGCGAAGACATCCGCGGCCCCCGCGTATACCGTCCATACCGCGAAGGAGATCACGGCCACGTTTGATGACCGCATCGGGCTGACCGCGAAAGTGGCCGCGGCCGTTGCCGCGGAGAACGTGAACATCCTGGCGGCAACCGGATACTCGGCAAGCGGCTTCCGCGACAAGGCCACGTTCACGCTGATCGTGGACGACCTCGTAAAGGCGGAAAAGGCTCTTGACAGGATCGGGGCTCTCGAGATCCACGAATCGTCGGTGCTCATGGTAGAAACGCCGAACAAGCCGGGGTCGCTGGAGAGGATAGCGAAGGTCATCGCAGAGGCGGGCATCAATATCTATTATTTTTACGCCACGACAAGCTCAGGGAAGACGGCAACTTCGGTGATCAAGACCGCCGACGACAAGATGGCGCTCAAAGTTCTGCGGAATGCGTAACGTAACCTACAGCTTTATCTTGTGCTTCCTCATTTTGTAATACAGGTTCCTGACTGCCGTGCCGAGGAGCTGCGCAGCCTGTTCGCGGTTTCCCTTGGCTTCGTGAAGCGCGCGCTCGATCGCCGCTTTCTCGGCCTCGGCGATCGCCTGGCTCAGGGGCACGACCGGTCCCGGCGCGGTGCCGAGGATGATCCGGCCGATCCGTTCGCTTTCGAAGAGCGGCAGGTGCATTGCCTCGATGGTCCTGTCCGCGGGTTTCATGTTGATCATGGCGCGCCCGATCACGCTCTCGAGCTCCCGCACGTTTCCGGGCCAGGGATATCCCTTCAGAGCCTCCATTGCCCCGTTGCTGATCCGCTCCACCTGCCGTCCGTAGTCCTTGTTCAGCCTGATGAGCAGATGGTTCGCGATCAGGGGGATGTCGTCGCTGATGTCCCGGAGCGGCGGGATCCGGATGGGCAGCACGTTCAGGCGGTAGTATAGGTCCTCGCGGAAGGTGCGGTCCCTGACCATCTGCTCCAGGTTCGCGTTGGTCGCCGCAATGACCCGCACGTCCACAGGGAGCGGAACGGTGCTGCCGACCTTCATGATCTCCTTTTCCTGCAATACGCGAAGAAGCTTCTTCTGGAGCGGCGACGCGATCTCGCCGATCTCATCCAGGAAGATGGTCCCCCTGCCCGCCTCCTCGAAAAGGCCACGCTTGCCCCCCTTGACCGCGCCGGTGAAGGCGCCCTCCTCGTAGCCGAAGAGCTCGCTTTCCAGCAGGCTCTCGGGCAGGGCCGCGCAGTTCACGCGCACGAACTGGCCCCTGCTCCTGCGGCTCGCGTTGTGGATCGCGTGGGCAAAGAGCTCCTTGCCGGTCCCGCTCTCTCCGCGCAAAAGTACCGTGGCAGGCGTCTCGGCCGCGCGCATGGCCATGTCCTTGGCCTGCGCCAGCGACGCGCTCGCACCCACGATGTCGTCCCAGGTATAGCGCGCCTCGATGCGTCGAATGAGCTTCCGCGCATTGGCAAGCTCCTCGGTAAGGCCCATGATCTCGGAGATGTCGTGGATCACGCCGACGCTGCCGCGGACCCTGTTGTCGATGAGGATCGGGGCAACGTTGACGATGACCTCCTTCCGTGCAGGCCCGACCCGCATCCGGACATTACGGACGGGCCTGCCCGTTTTGAGGATCTGCAGATGCATGCTCTCGCCTTCCGCGATATCGACGGTCACGGGTTTGTTGACGACCTCGTCCCGGTGCAGCCCCGTGATGCGGGTATAGGCGCGATTGATGATGATGGTGTTGCCGTTCTCGTCGGCGACGGAAATGGCGTCTTCCGTGGCATCGATCACCGCCTCGAGCAGGTTGCGCGCCGACCATAGGTCCGACACCCGCTCCGTCAGGGCCTTGATCTCGGACACGTCGCGGAACACCGCCGCAGCGCCGACGAGCCGGCCCGCCTCATCGCGCAGGGGAACGCGGTTCGTGATGATGGCGGCCTGGCCGATGGTCTGCTGCTGGTTGAGTTCGGCTTCGCCCGTGGAGAGAATGAGCGGGAGGCGCGTGTTGGGGATGACGTCGGCCGCCTTCCGGCCGATGACAGCGGAGGCCTTGAGGCCGGTGATTCGCTCTGCGGCCTTATTGAAGAGCGTGACCAGGCCATCCTGATCGATGGCGATCATCCCGTCGTGGGTCGAGTCCAGTATGATCTCGATGCTCTTGTTCATAAGGATTGTTAACCACGGATGTACACGGGTTCGACTTTCAGGACCCGCGGTTTATGATTTTTTCAAGCGCCGGCGATCTTCTGTTTGACGAATGTTTCCAGGTTTTTTATCTGCGCCCGCAGCTTCTCGAATTCCCTGAAGTGCAGCGACTGGGGGCCGTCGGAAAGGGCGTGTTCGGGGTCGGGATGGACCTCGACCATCACGCCCTGCGCGCCTGCGACGACCGATGCCAGAGCCATGGGGCCGACGAGATTTCTCTTGCCCGTGGCGTGGCTCGGATCGAAGATGACCGGCAAATGGGTCCTCTCCTTCACGAGCGGTATGATGGCGAGGTCGGCCGTGTTCCGCGTCGCGGTCTCGAAGGTGCGGATGCCGCGCTCGCAGAGAATGACGTTCGGGTTGCCGCCGAGCAGGATGTACTCAGCGGAGCCGAGCCATTCCTCGACCGTCCCCGAGAGTCCCCGCTTCAGGATGACCGGTTTCCTGATCTTGCCGACCTCGGTCAGGAGATCGAAGTTCTGCATGTTCCGCGCGCCGACCTGGAGGATGTCCACATGATCGGCTACGAGGCCGACATGCTCCGGGCTCACGACCTCGGTCACGACCAGGAGGCCCGTCTCTTTCCTGACCTCGTCGAGCAGCTCCAGCCCGCCCTCGCGCAGACCCTGAAAGCTGTGCGGGCTTGTCCGCGGTTTGTACGCGCCGCCGCGGAGCACGGGAACGCCCGTCTTCCTGAGCAGGCGCGCCGTCTTCATGAGCTGGTCCCTGCTCTCGACCGCGCAGGGTCCTGCGATCACGAGGAAGGGCGACGTGCCGCCGACCCGGACCTTTCCGCCCAGCGTCACGACCGAATCGCGGGGATGGAAGTCCCGGCTCACAAGCTTGTAGGGCTTGGTCACATGGATGATCTCCAGGATCGCCTTGATGCCCCGGAGCGGTGCGTCGTTCACCCTGCCCTGGTTGCCGATGATCCCGATGGCCGTACGCTCGGCCCCCGGGATCGCGACGGGCTTCAGCCCCATGGAAGTTATCGTCTTTTTCACCAGTGCGACGTCCTTGTCTGTGGCCCAGTGGTGCATCACGATAAGCATGAAGAGCTCCTTGAGAATTCGTCATTCCCGCGAAAGCGGGAATCCAGAGTCTAATTCTTTAGACCAAAGCCGCTGGATTCCAGGTCTCGCCCGGAATGACAGATTAATGCGATGTCTACTTCTTCTCCCGTTTCCTGCGTTCGGTGATCGTCTCGCCGCCGATGCCCCAGTTGTCCGTTTCCACTTCCTCGATGACCACGACCGTGGTCTGGGGGTTCTTCCCCAGGATGTCATGGAGCATCCTGGTCGTCCCCTCGATGAGGCGTTTCTTCTGTTCGGCGGTTGCGCCTTCCCTGGTGATCTTGATATTGACGTACGGCATGAGAACCTCCCTGGTTTCCGTCAGTGCGTGCGACCGGAGGGAGCGCGGCAATCCCCACCACGAATCCGGGATTGCATCCTTGCTGCTCCCGCCGCACTGACCGTCGAATGGATTTACTCCCGCAGTTTCATCAACGTTCCGCAGGAGAAACAGCGATAGCAGGAGCAGCCGTCCAGCGTCCCCATGAATACATAATGGGGCTTTCCGCACTCACAGTGCAAGAGCAGATCCGCTACCCCGTTATTCTTCAGCGTCGCGAGCGCCGGGATGGAGACGGCGGATGCCAGCAGGACCCAGACCGTGCCGAGCCCCCATCCCCACCAGTCCATCTGCGTTCCGAAGAACAGCACGAAGGCGAGCACAAACGGCACCAGGACCAGCTGGATCGCGAAACGGGATATGAGCTTCCTGTTCCGGTCCGGCGTATCGATCCCCGCGAACAGGTCGACAAGCTTCCCTGCCGCTTCGTCCGTCAGTCTCCGGCCGCATTGCGTGCAGGCGACCTTCGCATACACCGCCGCGTCGCCGCCTGCGTCCGTCTTCAGGCCGTGCGACCAGCCCTCATAGCGCGGCATGCCGGTAAACCGGCACTGCGCGCACGTCAGCTCAACATCCCATCCATAGGTATTGCGGAGGGTGCTTCTGGGAACAGAGAGGGTCATATGGGCAGCCTGATTTTATACCGCAAGGCGAACATCCGCAACAGAAATGTAACCGAGATGCAGACGACGGCGGCGAAAATATCGTTGGCCGTGACGTCCATCGCAATGAGGTAGCACCAGGCGCCGATGAAGGCGCACGTGGCATACAGCTCCGTGCGCTGGAACACGTAGGGGATCTCATTGCAGATGATGTCGCGCATCACACCGCCGAAGACCCCCGTTGTCACGCCCAGCAGCGAGGCGATGAACGGGTTGAAGCCGGCCTGATGGGCGAGCGAGGCCCCCGTTGCGCTGAAGAGGCCCAAGCCGAGCGCGTCGAGCACGAGCACCGTCGTCATCGACCTTCTGTGCTCCGTCACGTGTCTCGTGATGGACCCGCCGAGCAAGGACAGGCCCAGAAAGATGATCGGGTACCAGTAGTGCTGGACCCAGAAGAGCGGGCGCCTGTCCAGGATGAAATCGCGCAGCGTGCCGCCGCCGAAGGCGGTTATCATCGCCACGGCATAGATGCCGACGATGTCCATGCCCTTCTTGCGCGCCTCGATGATGCCCGACAGCGCAAAGGCGAAGGTCCCGATGATCTCGATGGTTTTAACGAGCGTGTTCATCAGATGATATTCTTGTCCTCGGAATAGGCCTCGGGGCTCACCTTGAAGTCAAGGATCTGCCAGAGGCCCCCCTGTTTGATGAGCAAGACCTGGATCTCGGCCGTCCCTGTCTCGAAATTGACCGTCGCGGTATAATCGGCCGTGACCTCGTACCCGTACCGGAGCGAGATGGCTATGGTGGATTCGCCGGTGGAGCCTTGATAGGCCTCAAACTTCCCCAGTTCGTGGAGCGAATCAAAGTATTCCCCGACTTCGTCGTAGTCCAGGCCGCTGTCGAACTCAGGGCTGGCCCGTTTCCTCAGTTCCTCGATGTCCCAGTCGGCGGCGATAGCGGGGACGGCAGCGTCAACATACGCCTTGCTCTCTTTGTCCAGCTTCTTACCGATCAGGTAGAGGGCACCAAACGTGGTCGCAAGAACCACGATCAGCACGAGGAAGAGGTAGCCCAGTATGGTAATCGTCTTTTTCACGCGTGATGATCCTCCGTGGCTGCTGACCGTGACAAGCGTTGTTGACCCGTTACCGGCCGTCCTCGGTCCTGACTTCTCCCTCCCGGGGTGGAGCAAGGAGGAGTGAGGGGAGATTTCCGCGCTGAACGGCCATCATTTCGCCGGCACTACGTTCCGAACCCGCCCTCAAAAACGATCTCCTCGAGCTTCTTTCGATTCGAGGGAACTCCCGCTCCTGCAGGGCCGGCGGCAGGTCTGCCTTGTTCCCCGGACGCCCGACAGCCGCCATGGCCTCCACCTGGTACTCGTCGCTCACGTTGAGCCCGGTCTTCGCCAGGTCGTAGCTGAATCCCTGCATGCCGTGGACGACAAGGCCCATGAAGGACCCCTGGAGCGCAAGGCTCACCCAGGCAGCGCCGGTATCATAGGTATGCGTACGGGCGGGCTTGCCGTTATAGTCGAAAGTCGTTTTCGAGATCACCACGATGAGGACCGCTGCGTTCTTGCACCATGCCTGGTTACCCGGCGTCAGAAATCCGAAAAACTTTTCCCAGTGCGGACCGCTCCTCAGGGCGTACAGGAAGCGCCACGACTGATTGTTGTTCGAAGACGGCGCCCACCTCGCAGCTTCGAACAGCCGCATCAGTTCCTCCCTCGTGATCTCCTCCCCGGACATGGCCCGCGGAGACCAGCGGTTCACGAAGATAGGGGAGATGTCGTGGTCCGGTTTTCGATAATCCGACATGTTGGAGACGATTGTCAAGAAGCCTCCGTGTTTCAATATCACTCATTCCTGCGAAAGCGGAAATCCCGGGGTCTTTAACGACGAATCTGAACCGCTGGATTCCCCCGTATGAAGTACGGGGCGGGCTTGCAAGCCCGGAATGACAAAAGCATCGGGTTACGCTCAGCTCTACCCGCCTTCCTCCTTAAAATTGTATTACCTCATTTCGTTCAATAAATTCCGAGCCGATGCCGGCTCATGCATTGCCGCGGCGCGGACCTCTTTCCACCGTCTCCGGAGCTTCTTCACATCCTCGCCCCTTGCCTCCCGAACCCTGAGCTGCCTGTCGATCGCATCAAGCCGAAGCATTGCATCGCGGATGCCTTGTTCGAGGTTCCGGTACTTGACCGGATCGGACTTCGGGATCGAGAAGTCCCCGCTCGTTTTCCAGATATCGCCCAGTTTCATCCATGCGGCGAAGTTCTCGATCTTCCCGCCTTCCATGAGTTTCATCGGGGATGCCGCCTTGATGTCCTTTACGTGGATCCCGTTCCTGTCGGCCACGACCTTCTGGCTCCCGTCAAAGGGCTCGGCCCCCTGTGAATCGAAATAGTGCCACGAGACCCTGGCAACCTGGGTCCCGGAGTCATGACAGCTTCCGCAGGTGCGCGACTTGCCGAGCGGATGGGCAACCTCCTCGACCTGGAGCCACGCGAGATAGTTGTTGTTCCCTCCGGGGAAGTTGAAGGTCCCGAGCTGCGCAAAGGCATCGTGCGTCTCGCCCTTGGGCCACCGGAACGTGAGCCCCTGCCTTGCTGCGATGGTCTCCTTGAACCCGCCGACGCTGTTCGGCCAGATCTTGGTCGGCATCCACGTGCCCTTCTGGTCCCTGATCAGGATCGGCGGTTCCTGCGGGCCGTAATATAATGAATACTTCTTGAACGGGTTCGGCCTGGAGGCGATCATGCCCGGGCCCCAGGAGGTCATCTCGTAGCCGCCGAGGATCTTCACGTGGCAGGCCGCACAGGCTACGTTCTTGTGCACGCTCTTTGCCATGGCTTCCTCGACCTCGATGTGGCAGTCCTGGCAGGTCGCCTTGCGTTCGATATGGCCCATGCCGCCGGGCCCGGTCTGATGGCAGTCAACACACTCGATCTTTTTCGAGACGTGAACGTCCTCCGGCAGGCCTGCCGGCTCGGAAAAATCCTTCCCGAGATAGCTGTCGCCCCTTCGCCGCTCCATGGTACCCGCATGACAGACGAAGGTGCTCCGCCCGCCGCCGGTGCAGTTCGGCGACGGCGGCGTCCTGCTGAACGCATGGCTGCCCCGCTCGCGGCTGGGCGCATAGTGGCAGTCGAGGCAGCCTGCGTGGCAGATGTTGCACGCCTTCTGCTTGGCGATGGCCTGGTCGTTCGTGAGCGCAAGATTGATCTCGTTCAGGATCTTCTGCGTGTTTTCGAAGGAGAACCTGTTTCCTTCCGCCCTGCCGACCGGCAGGGTGTCCGCAAAGGACGGCCCTCAGTTATTCGGGCCGTGGATATCGTTCCACGTCCTCATAGACCGCTGCCGGAAGTTCGCTCCCATCACGCTCGTACTGAACTGCTTCACCTCGTCGGCATGGCAGCCTGACTTGCCGCAGGTCTTCTGCGCGATGGCGGGATCGTACCCCAGCGTGGTCGTGTTCCGGTCGTGCCAGAGGAGGGTGCCGACATCGTAATCGAGGGAGCCGTCAGCGAGGCGGGGCAGCATTTCGCGCATCCGGTCGGAGCCGTCGGGAAGCAGGCGATTGACATGCCCTTTGCGCGGCATGATGTTCAGGTCGTTATCGAGGACGATGAGCTTCAGCATGCCCCTGTGCGCCCCGGCGGGATCGCCGGAGAGGCCGTTCCCCAGGTGGCAGTCGCGGCATTCGGTGTTCGGATGGCGCGACTCCTTCTGGACCTGCTCGCGGGTCATCACGAACTGCGGATATCCGAGCGAGGCCATCCTCCCCTTGTCGGCGTGGCACTGGACGCATCTGTCGCTCGACTGGTAGCCGCGGTAAAAATAGCTGAAGACGAGCACGAGCAGAAGCTGCACGAAAAGGAGCGACATGCCGCGCCTTGTGCCGAACAGGTTCCCGAGTCTTCCGATCGTCATAGCGTGAAGGATACCACAGGGAAAGGGCCAAAACAAATGGAATGTTATCAAGCCATCATGAAAGGAGGTCGCGGGAAGAAAGGAAAATCGCCTTTAGCTGATACAAACAGGTTCCCTCGTATTCTCCGCTGACAGCACTGCCGTCACCATGACCGGTCAACCGCGCCGCGGCGCCGGGAGAAGCAAAACCTCTCAGAACAGCCGCTCCATGGCCTCATCGACGCTCTTCACGCCGAGGAGTTCCATGTTCCTGAGCGCAGCGGTCTTCTCCAGCTTTTCGACGCTCGCCGCGGGAAGGATGCACCGGGTGAACCCGAGCTTGGCCGCGTCCTTGAGCCGCGATTCGGCCTGGCTGATCGCGCGGACTTCACCCGCGAGACCCACCTCGCCCATGACCAGGGTCTGGGCGTTGATGGCCTTCTCCCGGAAGCTCGATGCCACGGCGGCGATCACGCCGAGGTCCACTGCGGGTTCGTCGATCCTGAGGCCGCCCACCACGTTCACGAACACGTCCATGCCCATGAGGTGCATGCCGACCCTTTTCTCGAGCACGGCCAAAAGCAGCGACACGCGGTTGAAATCCACGCCGATGCAGGTCCTGCGCGGCATGGTGAGCTTCGACGGCGCCACGAGCGCCTGGAGCTCCGCCAGGATAGGGCGCGTGCCTTCCAAGGAGGACACGACCACGGAGCCCGTGGCGTCCGCCGGCCGCTCGGCCAGGAAGATCTCCGAGGGGTTGGCCACCTCTGCCAGGCCGCTCTCCTTCATCTCGAACACGCCGATCTCGTTCGTGGAGCCGAAGCGGTTCTTGACCGCGCGCAGGATGCGGAAAGCATGCCCCCGGTCGCCCTCGAAATAGAGCACCGTGTCCACGATGTGCTCGAGCACCCGGGGACCGGCGATGGCGCCGTCCTTGGTCACGTGTCCGATGAGGAACGTGGGTATGCCGGTGCGCTTCGCGTGGACCATGAGCCTCCCCGAAACTTCCCTGACCTGTCCCACACTGCCCGGAGCGGAAGGCAGCTCAGAAGTGAACACCGTCTGCACCGAGTCCACGACGATCACCTGGGGCTCGAGCCCGTCGGCGGCAAAGATGATATCATCAAGCGACGTCTCGGCCAGCACGTAGAGGTTCTCCGCCTTTACCCCGAGCCGCTCGGCGCGCATCTTGATCTGGGACGGAGATTCCTCGCCCGTTACGTAGAGCGCCTTTCCCCTGAGCTCCGACACCTGGCGCAGCATCTGGAGCACGAGCGTGGATTTCCCGATCCCCGGATCGCCGCCGATAAGGACCACGGAGCCGGCGACAATGCCGCCTCCCAGCACACGGTCGAGTTCGCCGATCTTCGTCACGAACCGGTCCTCGTCACGCGCCTGGATATCTCCGAGCAACAGGGGCTCGGAGCCGTTCCGCCGCTTCGCGATCCCGGCATCCCTCGGCTTCTCGACCCGCTCTTCGACCATGGTGTTCCACTGGCCGCAGTCGGGACATTTTCCCATCCAGCGGGGAGACTGGGTGCCGCAGGACTGGCATACATAAACGGTCTTGGATTTCGGCGTTTTCATAGGGGATATTCTAGGGGTTCATGGCCGGAATGTCAAACCCATCATCCTACTACTTTAGCTTGACAAAAATTTGTCCAGTGTTATGCTATTAAGAACAAAAAGGTGCAGGGAGGAGTTTCTCATGAAAAAGCAGAGTGCTATTCTAACCATTCTCATCATCCTGATCTTTCCGACGCTGCTGCACGCAGCTCCATTCTCGATCGTCGGTCCCCGCGCCCTGGGCATGGGCGGAGCCTCCGTTGCAGCGGTCAATGATTCGACGGCAGTCTACTGGAACCCGGCCTCCCTGGCCGACAACCGCCGTGTCGACATACGGATACCCGTTGAGGCCGGCGTCAAGGACCACATGGGCATCAAGGACACCTGGACCAATATCAATGATATTTTCCCGCTTGTTCAGGCAGGCGACCCCGCGGCCATCACTCAGATGCAATCAATTCTGGCACAGCTGGACAAACCCAAGACGGGTGCGGACATCGACGGGTCAACGGGTCTTTTCGTTTCGATCCCGGTGTCCAAGTCGGCCATAGCCGTCAGTGCGATGGGATTGGGCTATGCCGGCGTCTACCCGACGATTGACTCGCTGCACACCTCGGCCACGCCCACGGACCCCAACTTCGTGGCGTTCAATGATTCCACGGCGACGGGCATCGGGATCGTGCTCAGGGAGCCGGTGCTCTCTGTGGCGACATCCTTCGCGGAAAAGCTGTTCATCGGGGTCAATGCCAAGATGATCTATGCCGACACCTACGTCAGTTCCCAGAGCCTGACGTCGACGACATTCAGCACCTTCAAGGACGATGTGAAGAAGAACAAGACCTCCAGCAGCAAGGCCTCTCTGGATGCCGGCATATTGTTCGTGCCCGTTGAAAGCTTCCGCATCGGAGTGGTCGGCAGGGACCTGAACAAGCCGTCCTTCCCGGTCGCAGGGCTCTTCGCACAGAAACAGGCGACAGGCGATGTCACCCTGGTAACGAGGACCGACGAGGTGACCCTGGACCCGCAGTACCGGGCGGGCCTTGCCTGGCGTCCCTCCAAAACCTTCACCCTCTCGGCAGACTATGATCTCAGGAAGAACGAAACCCTCACGCCCGGTTATGAGAGCCAGATCGCCGCGGTGGGGCTGGAGAAAACGTTCCTGTCGGAAAGCGTCATCGTAAGAGCGGGCGCGAACAAGAACACGGCCGACAGCAGCTCGAAGGCAATCTACACGGCCGGGTTCGGCTTCCGGATCTACGCATTCAGGCTGGATCTGGCCGCGGGGTATGACTTCAAGGAGCGGCAGGGCGATGCTTCGGTCGACATTGCGCTCAGGTTCTAAGATCGATCGGGGGGCAGAATTATAAGACGAAAAGAGCCGGCCTCAGGGCAGGCTCTTTTTTTCGTTGCGGCTGCCTGACAGGGGGTCAGGGGAAGCGCTTTCAGAACCTCGGCGTCGGCTCCGACAGCAGCCCGCCCAGCGTAAGCTGGTAGAAACCTTCGGGGTCGCGGCCCTTTAACAGTGAGAGCAGCGCGGCCTGCTCATGTACCAGACGCTCCGAGGGCTTGAACCTGATCAGGAGGTTCATCATACCCCGTTCGCGCAGCACCAGATCCCCCGTGATCCGGACCGTGAGCTCCTTCCCGTTGAGCTCCAGCTTCTTGATCATCAGGCGGTCGCCCCTCACATCCGCCTCGACCCAGCCATTGTCGAAATCCAGGTCGGGGATTGCAAAGCCCTTGATCTTGAGATCCCGCGACGTCACGCCTTTCACCGAGAGACGCCCCTTGCCCGCATCATTGGTCATCTCGAAATTGCCGCCCACCTTCCCGGTCAGCTTGAAGCCTGCGTTCCGGAGCAGCGTGTAGGACGAGATGTCGAGCCCGTCCGCGTCCAGCATCACCGACTGCCTGCCCGGGCCCTGCTGCATCGTGACGAGCAGCTGGCCGCCGTACGCGGCCGCCTTCATCGAGACGGACATGCCTCCGCGCAGCAGGCTGAAGAGCGACACCGAGGTGTTCACCGACGGGCTTTCGAACAGCACCTTTCCCTGCTTGTCGGACAGCACCACGTCGGAGAGGAGGAATTGGTTGAAGAACCGCGGAGAGATGCGGGCGATGGACAGCTCGAGGGGCGTCCGCAGCCGGACCTCGGACTCCACCCGCGACTTGATCCGGTCGAAGGGGAACAGGAAGAGAAGGAAGAGCAGGAATGCGGCTACAAAATACGCGGCGAACGAGAACCTGCGGATGAGTGTATTTCTGTCGATCATCGGTGCTTACCCGGCGCTCGAGACCAGGATCGTGGCGTTCAGGAACTTCGGATTGTCGAAGCGGGGCTTGAAATACAGCTTCCGGATGCGCAGCGTCGCCTTCTCGAGCCGGTTCACATAGTTCACGACGTCATAGAGCGTAATGTTGTCCAGCCGCACCTCGACGACGCTCTCCTTGAAGGTCGCTGACTGGACGCCCGTCTGCGGCTTGAGCGACACGATCTTGCTGGTCAGGTTCGTCTGCTTGGTGATGTTCTCGATCTCCGTGAGCAGCGGCCCGCGCTGCGCGGCCACTGCCTGCAGCTGCTGCAGACGCTGCTGCATCTCGAGGTACTCACCCTTGAGCACGCGGATGTCGGCAAGGTCGCGCTCCTTTTTCGGGATCGCATCCCGCTTCCGGGAAAGGTCCCCGTAGAGCGGGGACAGCACGAGCGCGTAGAGCAGGATCAGGGCCGCCGCGATGCCGCCGTAGATCAGGACCTTTTTATCTCGTTCTTCGAGTTTCAAGTAAACCTCTTCCCTTGATAACCACGGATGAACACGGTTTAAACTACAAACCTTTCGTATTCCAACTTGGGTTGCGAAAAATTGATGATCAAACCGACTCGAATCCCGGAAATCCTGAGATAGTTCAATAGCTGCGCACGGTGTATGTCATCGATTTTCTCGACTGATTTTACTTCCACTATTACCTTATCCTCAACAACCAGATCGGCGTAATACGTGCCGATCTGGTTGTCCCGATACATCACTGTATTGTTGCTGCGGGACCACTTTTTTCTTTTTTAGTTCCACATCCCAGACAAGGGCATTGCCGTATACCTTTTCAAGCAAACCGCACCCGACTGCATTGTGGACATTAAAAGCAGAGTCAATAATTTCCTTTGTAACTTCTCTATGCAGTAGTTCCTTTTCAGACGCCATTTTTTAGCAGTTAACCGTGTTCATCCGTGGTTATAACGTGTTTCGATTCTCATCTTACAAATGCTTTTTTCCTGTTTTTAACCGTGTTCATCCGTGGTTATATCGCATGTCACAGCGCCTGCTTCAGTTTGATATCGAGCCGGAACTTCACCTTGTTGTCCGTCCCCATCCGGGTGTCGAGCACATTGACGTCCCCGAACAGCTCCGACTTCTGGAGCTCCGCCTTGATCTTGTCCACGGCCTCGAAGGAGCCCGCTTCGCCCTGGAGCTTCAACCGGTCGCCCTCGAGATTGAACTCCTGGAAACTGACGCGGACCTCTTTCGGGATCCCGTCGGTCACCGCCTTCATCGTGTCCAGGGCCGAGGTCCCGCTCCCGAGCGCTCCGAACTTCTTGCGGGCTTCTTCCAGGCTGCTGCGGAGCTGCTGCACGGGATCCCCAACGATCTTGGCATCGGGCATGGCCTGATGGTAGATCGCCTTGATCTCCTTGTCCAGCTTGCCGTAGGACGTCTCAACCAGGTAGAACTTCACCCCGAGGTTCACGGCGAACAGAACGGCGGCGATCGATGCTGCGATAACGACCGTCCTTCTTTTCCTGCGCATCCCCTCGTCGACCAGCTTGTACGTGAATTCCTGCTTCCGGAAGTTGATCTCCTCGGACAGGGCGATCCCGAGGGTCAGCGGGTCTGCCGGTTTCTTCCCGCCGTACTCCGGGACTACCTGCTCCACGGCAATGCCGAGGTCCGTAAAGAGAGCTTCCGAATCGTGGTCCGGGCAGAGGAAGCAGATCTTCTCGACCCGTTCTTTCTGTTCTATCTCGAGCGCCTGGAGCGTGTGCCGGATGCTTGCCGTCGAAGCGGAATCGGAGAAGCTCCGGAGACCCTTGACCGCCTGTCCGCTCCGCATGCAAACATCGCTGCCGCAGGCAAGGAGTGCGCATCCCTCGGCCTTCATCATGCGCGAGAGGGATTCGAGTCCGACATACGAGGGGACGACGACCTGCGGGTCGATCCCGGCGGCGGCAAGCAGGTCCAGGTGCTTCTTCAGTATCTCCTTCGGCAGCATTATGGCCAGGACCTGGGACTCCCTGGGCGCGGCGGAGTCCTTGCCGTTCGCGGCCGCGTTCAGAACGACATGGTCGATGACCACCTCGCCTAGGTCGAAGGGCACCAGGTCCTCCATCTCGAAGGGCAGTGCCTTTTCCACTCGCTTGCGGTCGGCAAAGGGCAGCTGCACGAAACGCTGGGTAAAAAGGTGCCCCGGAATGGACGAAACGATCTTCGCGCCTGCCCAGTCCCGCGCCTTGCTTTTCAGGATGTCCGTGAGCTCTTCATCGCTGGCAAAGGCCTGGCTGAAAGAATCTACGAGATCCTTTCGGCGGAAATCCTTCTCCACCACCGACGCCGCAACGATGCCCTTCTCTATTTTAAGACCGACGATCTTCACAACGAACTCCAGTAGGAGACGGTGTTTCCATTCACAATGGCATCGATCTGCTTGGTGACGGGCGATGCAGAACCTCCTACCGCGGCGCGGGCAGAGTACTTATAATACCCGGCCGAATGGGTAGTCAATAGAGTCGAGAGATTTGAGCCACTAACTTGCATCCTGATGATGCTCGATAACCTCCCTGTCGAGGTAAGATCAGCGTCAGCATATGGCGTATCTTTTCTGTCTTGTACGATTCTCTCCACATCCATTGCAGGTATACTAAGGCTTTGCAGCACGTCTGTTGAAGCAGTGTTAATGTTAATTGTAATTTTGTTCAGGCTGACCGGCGATACGGTCAGACTGTCAGCCACCTTGAAGAAATCATCATTGCTCATATACTGATGGAGTCCCGACAATAACAATAAGTTGACGCTGTTGATACCGCTGTTCGGGTCGGTCATCCCGTCCACTACTTTTTTATCGATTCCTTTCATAGTCTCAAAGAGCCTCGTCACAATCTCCTTCGTTGCTGGATCATTTTTTATATCATTGATCTTGATCTTGCCGGACTCATCCTCCCATTTGACCATGATGACCGTCGATTCGTCCGGCTGAATAGGCAAAGGATACCAGTCTCCCGGCGGTATCAAGCCCCGCAGCCCTTGGCCGCCGGCGATAAAAGCATTGATGCCGGACCGCGCAAGAAAGTATGCCCGCTGGCTGTCGCGGAAGTTGACGGCACTGTTCAGGCTGATGCGCGTCGCGTAGGCGAACTCGAAGATGAGCGCGATCAGGAGCGCCGTCACCAGGAGCACGATCAGCAGGGCAACGCCGCGCTCGTTCCGAAGCAGCGGCCTCAGAGGGGCCGAATCAGTGTCCGCGCTCATGACGGGTTCCCCACATCCACATGCGTGGTGTATGTCCTGCCGTTGTCGAGGATAATGGTTATCTCCACGGTTTTCGGCAAGCCGCTGCTGTTCCACCCGTTATCGGTCCAGTTCGTGCCGTCACTGGAGAGCGCGAAACGGAGCGTCTCTACGCGGTCGGTGATCTCGTACTCCTCGCCCCCTTGCCCCGCTCCCGCCAGGACATCATTACTCAGCTCGCGCTTCTCCCTCCGGTACAGCGAATATCCCTTGCCGTCCGGCTTCTCCTTGAGGAAGTAGCCGACCTCCCAGAGTTCCGTCTCCTTCGTGTTCAGCCTGGGCCAGCTGTTCGTGAGCGTGGTCAGGTCGATCCTGTCGTGCCTGATCTTCTCGCCCGTGGCCGCGCTGGTGTCCTGCAGTTCTTCCTTCTGGATTCTAAAGAACGTGGGCCCATTCGGGTCCGGCTTGCCCCAGGCATTAGCAATGTCCGTCGAGAGCCGGGTCATCAGCGCGCGGGCCAGGTCCGTCTCGTCCCGCATGGCTTCCGCCTGTTCCACGTCCCTCCCGGCCGTGGAAAAGCTCGCATAGATGACGGTCATGATCACGGCAAGGATCGCCATGGCAAGCAGCACTTCGAGGAGTGTGAAACCCCGGGAGCGACGAGGGACAAGAGACGAGGGACGAGCGGGAGAACCGTTAACTATATCTTCTTCTCTGTTTCTTTCCGTCTTCCGCACTCCGCACTCGAAACTTCTACTCATAGCTCACCAGCTCAACGCTCTCGTCCCTGCCGCCTTCCTTCCACAATACCGCCACCTTGAGCTCCTTTATGGTGACGGGGAGGGTCCCGGTCCCGGTTTCTATCGTAAGGGGAGCGATCGTCTTTTTCCAAGTGTAGTCCTTGTACTCCTCCTCCTTAAACTCGCCTTCGGACTCGTTCTCCTTCGGAAGATTCGCGCGATTCTGGAGCATGTCCGTCATTTCGCGCTTCGCCAGCAGCGTTGCCGTGGTCATATGCTCCGCCAGCAGCACATCTTCCATGCTGCGGTTCTTGACCCCGATCAGCGTCACGAGCACCATGGCCATAATCGCCACGGCGACCATGACCTCGAGCAGCGTGAAACCCCGGGAGCGACGAGAGACAAGAGACGAGGGACGAGCGGGAGAATCTTTAACCATATCTTTTTCTCTGTTTCTTTCCGTCTTCCGCACTCCGAACTCATGACTCCAAACCATGCATTATTTCTCCTCCACGTATCCATCGAGGAGCTGGGTGTTTCCCGTGAGCGCGTTCAAAACCAGGGAAAAATCGCGGTCGCTGCCGTCGCGGAGATGGATGATCGCATGCTCGATCCAGCCGTCCGGGGTGAAGAGGATAACGGGCTGGTCAGGGTGGCCGACAACAACGACGTCCCGAAAGGTCGTCTGGCCCGAAAGGCTCCCCTCGCCGGCGATCACCGACTGGAGCCGCTTGTACTCGAATGTCTTGTCCGAAAGCTGCGACGGCGCCTCGGCCCAGTACTTTCCGTCCTGGATGTCGAACACCAGGCGGTAGGCCGCCTTCTTCGCCTGCGACTCTTCATGCAGGAAACGGATCATGCCCGTGAGGTGCCGCGCGCTCCGCTTCAGGTTCGCCTCGCCGAGCTCGCCTAAACGCGGAGCGACGAGCGCTATCATGAAGCCGAGGATGACGATGACAATAGCAAGTTCGATGAGGGTAAAACCCTTGGGGTGCAGAGTGCCTGATGCGAAGAGAGGACCCTCCGGTCTTCCGGCCGGAACCGCGCTTTTTTGCTTCTCAATGCTCCTCACTCCGGACTCCATGCTCCGAACCGTCGGCCTACTCCATCTTCCAGCTCTGGATATCTGCGTTGTTCCCTTCGCCGCCCGGCTCCCCGTCCGCGCCGTAGGACACGATCTCATATTCCCTGCCTTCGTTGCCCGGAGAGAGGTACACGTAGTCCTTGCCCCAGGGGTCCTTGGGGATACGGGCAGGCTTCAGGTAGCCACCCTCGCGCCACTTGGCCGGAATGCGGCCCGATTCCGGTTTCTTGATCAGCGCGTCGAGCCCCTGGTCCGTGGTCGGATAAAAATTGTTATCGAGCTTGTACGCATCGAGCGCGCCTTCGAGCGAACGGATCTGCACCTTCGTGGTCTCGACCTTCGCCTTCTCCTCCTGCCCCAGGATCCGGGGCAGCACCAGGCCGGCCAGCAGGCCGAGGATGATGACGACCACCATGATCTCGATGAGGGTAAAACCTTTTTGATTCTTCATGAACAACCTCCCGAACATTTTTAACCAGGGATGAACACGGGTGCGGCTTTGCCGCACGCACAGACTCTTATGATGACGAACGCGGAGCCTTTTTTTATCTGTGACGCGAAGCCCGTGTGAGTGAAGCTCCCGTGGTTACTATTACTATGAATCTCATCTCACGCCCGAGCTCATCTGAAGGATCGGCAGCATGATCGCGATGACGATGAACCCGACCACCAGCCCCATCACCAGGATGATCACCGGTTCGAGCAGCGACATGAGCGCTGCTATGCGGGTTTCGACGGTCCGGTCGAAGGAGTCTGAGATCTTGAGCAGCATCTGCTCGAGCTCGCCGCTCCGCTCCCCCACGCTGACCATCTGGATCACGACCGGCGGGAACAGCCCGCTCCGCCGGAGAGGCTCGGCGATCGATTCACCCTCGCGCACGCTCTCGCGTGCACGCTGGATTGCAGCGGCGAGGACCGAGTTCCCGACCACGCTCTGAACGATATCGAGCGCTGTAAGCGTGGGCACACCGCTGTGGAGCAACGTCCCGAGGGTGCGCGTGAAGCGCGACACGGCGATCATCCTGACCAGGGTCCCGAACAGAGGCAGCTTCAGGGCCCGGTCGTCCCGCCAGGCCTTGCCCGCGGGCGTCGCAAAGAACCGCTGAACATAATAGACCGCCGCACCCACGGCCGCCAAGATCGCCCACCAGCCCTTCGATACGACCTGCACCATCCACAGGAGCGCGATCGTCATGAAAGGGAGCTGCTGCTTCATGTCCTCGAACATCCCGACCACGCGCGGGAGAACGAAACTGAACAGGAAGAACAGCACGGCCACGCCGATCACGGTCATGAGCACGGGATAGGCGAGGGCCGCCGCGAACCTGCCCCGGAACCGCACCTGCTCGTCCAGGAAATCCGCCAGCCGAGCCAGGGTGATCTCGAGCGTGCCGCTGGCCTCGCCTGCCGAGACCATGTTGATAAAGAGCGGCGAGAAGACCTTCGGGTTCGCCTTGAGGGCGTCGGCAAGCGACGCGCCTTCCCGGACGGCGTCCCGGACCGACGAGAGCGCGGCCTTCAGGGGCGGCGACTCCTCCTGCTCCACCATCACGGTGAGCGCCTCCATCAGCGGAAGGCCGGCGGAGAGAAGCGTAGCGAGCTGGCGCGTCGCGTTGGCCAGGTCGCCAAGCCGCACGCCGGGCCTCCGGAACGTGATCTCCCGCGAGCGGCTCGCGCGAAGCGCACCGCCCTCCTGTATCTCGAGGACCACGACCCCGTCTTTTTTCAGCTTCGCACGTACCGCCTTCAGGCCGTCTCCGTCCTGCACGCCGGAGACCTTCTTGCCAGAGGCGGTCACTCCTTTATATTCGTAAACGGGCATTTTTTCTGTCGGAAACCACAGATGAACACAGATATACACACCCTGCATTCGCGCGGCCGCTCGCAGACGCGGTTGCAGGCGGATGGAACCAGGGGGAAATCCGCCCCGATTCCGATGCCATTATCTGTGTTAACCTGCCTGCCCCCGCGTTTTCGCAAGTCACCTGTCGTTGCATTGAACTCTACGCTTCCCTCTGCGTCACGCGCACGACCTCTTCGACGGACGTGATGCCCTTGAGCACGTTGTCCGCTCCGTCCTGGCGGAGCGTCCTCATGCCCCGCTGTATGGCCGCGGCCTTGAGCGTCGCCGCATCGGTGTTCTTCATGATAAGCTGCCGGACCTCATCGTCGACGAGCAGCAGCTCGTAGATCGCCTTCCGGCCGAGGTACCCCGTATTGAAGCAAGCCTCGCAGCCCTTCGCGCGGTACACCGTGGCGCCCCCCGCCTCCTTGAGCTCGAGCTCCTGGGCCTCTGCCGGCGTCATCCCGTAAGGCTCGCGGCATTCCTTGCAGAGCACGCGGACGAGCCGCTGGGCGAGAATGGCCATCACCGAGGAGGAGATCAGGAACGGTTCGACCTTCATATCGATCAGCCGGGTCACGGCGCCCGCCGCGTCATTCGTGTGGAGCGTGGAGAACACGAGGTGCCCCGTGAGCGCCGCCTGGATCGCGATCTCGGCGGTCTCCGAGTCCCGTATCTCGCCCACGAGGATGACGTCGGGGTCCTGGCGCAGCACGGACCGCAGACCGGCCGCGAAGGTAAGGTTGATCTTGGCATTCACCTGGATCTGACCGATGCCCTTGAGCTGGTACTCGATGGGGTCTTCGATGGTGATGATGTTCTTGTCCGGCGTGTTGATCTTGGAGAGCGACGCATAGAGGGTCGTCGTCTTGCCGCTTCCCGTCGGCCCCGTCACGAGGACGATCCCGTGCGGACGGGTGATCAGCTCGTTGAACCGCACCAGGTAGTCCCCGGAGAACCCGATCTGCTCCAGCGACAGAAGCGCGCTCTCGCGGTACAGGAGGCGGAGCACGATGCGCTCGCCGAAGGCCGTGGGCACGATCGAGACGCGGACGTCCACGTCCTTGCCGCCGATCTTGATGCGCATGCCTCCGTCCTGCGGAAGCCGCTTCTCGGCGATGTTCAGGCCCGACATGATCTTGACGCGCGATGCGATGCTCGCCTGGTAGCGCTTCTGGATGGTCAGGATATTGTACAGGATGCCGTCGATGCGGAACCGGGCAACGAGGTCCTTCTCGAAGGGTTCGATGTGGATGTCGCTTGCCCGTTCGCGGATGGCCTGGGACAGGAGCGAGTTCACGAGCCGGATGATCGGCGCGTCGTCGGTGACCTCGAGCAGGTCCGTGGGCTCCTCGAGTTCGGCGGCCAGGAACGAAAGGTCGTCTTCCTCCATCTCCTGGGCCGTGTCCTCGGCCTTGTTCATGTCCTCGCTGTACAGGCGGTTGACGGTGTCGAGGATCTTGTCGGTCGGTGCGAGGCTGAGCGCGACGTTGGCGCCGAAGAGGATGCGCAGATCATCAACGGTGGTCAGGGTGAGCGGCTCTGCTGTGGCGGCAATGACGGTCCCGTTCTCCTGCCGGAGCGGAAGCACGACCGCCTTCTTTGCATAGGTGATCGGAATTTTGAGCGCCAGTTCCCGGTCAACGTCGCCGAGCTCGGTCAGCACCGGCAGTCCCAGCTGTGCGCCGAGGGCGTTCAGCACATCGGCCTCGGTCACGAAATTGAGGCGCATCAGGAGCGTGCCGATCCGTCCTCCCCGTTTCTTCTGGAGGTCGAGCGCTTTCTTGAGCCTTTCCGGGGAAAGCCCGGACTCGACCAGTATCTCCCCGATCAGGCGTCTCACCGGGAACCCTCCGGAGGAGTCGCGGGGACCGTGCCCGTGGGGGCTGTCTGGAGCGGCGCGCCGTTCAGGGGCTTGGACGGAGCAGTGCCGGACGGACCGGACTCGATCGGCATGCCGTTCAGGGGAGCAGTCGGAGCTGTGCCGGATGGACCGGACTCGATCGGCGTGTTGTTCAGGGGAGCCCCGTAGTTCGAGCCGGTGGGCGTTGACTCTACAGCAGACGTGGTCCCTGTGTTCTCCATGGCGCCGGTCTCTTCCGCAGGCTGGGCAGGAGAAGGCGCGGTCCCTGTCGGAGCGACTTTCGGCTTCTTCGTTTCAATGAGTCCGCCCATGTCCTTTTTCTCGATCCCGTACTGATCACGGAATTTCTCGAGGGCGTCGCCCTTTTTCTTGGTGAGCTCGGCCACGTCTGTCTCGTTCTTGATGATGTATGGCGTAATAAAGATCATGAGATTGGTCTTTTCAATGCTGGTTGTCTGGGTCTTGAAGAGCCAGCCCAGAAGGGGAATGTCACCCAGGAGTGGCACCTTCGAGGTATTCGACGTAACGTTGTCGCGGATAAGTCCGCCGATCACCATGGTCTGGCGGTCCTTGATCACCACCGTGGTATCGGCAGAGCGCTTGCTCGTGCTGGGGCCCAGGACGTTCGCGTTCAGGCCCGCAGTCTGGATGACGTCGGAGATTTCCTGCTTGACCTCGAGCCGCACGTTGTCGTCGGAGGTGATCTGGGGGGTGATCTGGAGCTTGATGCCCACGTCCTGCCGGTTGATCTGCGTCTGGATGTTGCCGCCCGTGGCCGCAGACGAGGTCGATCCCGCGATAATGGGGATGTTCTGGCCCACCATGATCTCGGCCTTCTGGTTGTCCGTAGTTAAAATGTTCGGCGTTGAGAGGACGTTCACATTACCGTCGTTCTGAAGAGCGTGGAGCAGGGCGCTGACATTCAGAAAGGTCGCACCGTTATAGGTGAAGGTCCCCTTGATGACGCCGACAGCCAGGCCGCTCATCTGTGCCAGGGCGGCCGGTCCCGTCGCAGCCACGTTCGCGATGTTGCCGAAGTTCGTTCCGCCCAAAGGAGTAGTCGGCGCCCCCGTTCCAGTCTGTATCTCCTGGGGCGCGTACAGGAACTCAAACCCGACGTCGCGCATCTTTGTCAGGCTCATCTCGATGATCGCAGCCTCGACGTACACCTGGCGCCGCCTGATGTCCAGCTTCTGGATCACGTCCTTGACGGTCTCGTAGTCGCTCGGGGAGGCAACGATGATCAGCGAATTGGTGGCCTTGTCCGAGGCGACCGTGACCTGCCCCTCGAGGATGGCCGACGGCCCCGCGGTCGGTATTCCCCCCGCCGGCGGGACCGGCAGCCGGGACACGAGGGCCGACAACACCTTGGCGAAATCCTCCGAGTTCGCGTTCTTCAGATAGTAGACATTGATCTTGCCTCTTCCCTCAGAAACGGGAATATCGAGCGACGCGATCAGGCTCTCCATTTTTCTGACGTTGGGCGTCGCGTCGGTGATGATGAGAGAATTCGTGGCGGGGTAGGCGATCAGGCTCCCGTCCCTGCTCACCAGGGGCGTGAGGGTCCGCACCAGTTCGTTCGGGTTCACGTACGAGAGCCTGATCAGCTTGGTGACGAATCCCTGGTCGTTGAAATCATTGCCCTTCAGCACCTTCAGTCCGCTCTGCCGGGCGGTGGCCGCCGGGATGATGCGGGTGATCTTTCCGTCCTCGATTGCCGTGAAACCCTTGAGCTCGAGGGCGGAGAGGAACACCTGGTACGCTTCATCGGGTGATATCCTGGTCGGCGTCATGAGCGTGACCTTGCCGGTCACGCGCTCGTCAAGGATGAAGTTCCGGCGCATCAGTTCGCTCATCACCTTCACGAGTGCATTGATGTCGATGTTCGTGAAGTTCAGGGTTATGAAATCATCGCCGGATCCGGGTTTCCGTGCGTCGAGCTGCCGCGAGGAAGGGCCGGGAGACGCTGTTGCCGGCCCCGGTTTCTCCGCGGCATACGCACCATAAGCGGTGACAAACCCTGCGAGCAGCAAGGCCGCTGTTTTTTTCACTCTTCAGCCTCCCTGGGATAATTGACTAGGCAGTGCGAAGGGACGATTGACAGGAAGCCCCGTTATCACGTGAGCCGCGTCCCGTCCTTCATGGACGACCGTGCCGTGCACGATATGCTTCTGATCCTCTGGGCTGTCTGGCAGGATTTAGCGTATCTCGTAATTCAGGCTTTGACGCTGACCGCCGCGCACCAGGTCGATCGAGATGTTCTTTTCCTCTTTCAGGCCCTGGTACAGCTGGAAGAACTTGCCGGGATCATCGACGTCCTGGGAATTGATCTTCTGGATCACGTCCCCGTTCACGAGCCCGATCTTTTCATACAGGCTTCCGGGAACGATCTCCGTGATGCGGAACCCTATGGTCTTCCCCTGCTCCACGTAGGGAAGCGCCCGCGCCTGCGTCAGCAGCTGGCTCATGTTCTCGGTGCTTGCCTGCATCTCCCGCTGATCTATGGCGAACTTGCCATCTCCGATCCTCCGCACACCCGGCCCCGCCTTCACCATGCTCACGATCTTCGTGTCATCCACGATCTGGATGTCGGCTGTCGTGCCGTCGGCCCGGCGGAGCGTGACGCGGTCGTGAAGTACCTTGATGATCTGCGAACCGTCTGGCAGCTGCTGATGGATGCGGTAGAAAACCTGCCCCGTTGCGTCCTCGAGAACCGCGCCGGCGAACACATCGCCCTCGACGGTGCCGATCAGTTTGTAGTTGACCGCGTCGGCAGCAGCCGGCGCATTCGACGGCCCCTTCCCCTCGCCGAAGAGACCGCGCTCGAGGACCGAGGCATAATCGCTCATCTCGCGCCGGGGCTCGATGGGGGGCCTGGTGTTCGCGATGGGCGCCGCGTACGTTGGCGCCGCGTCGAGACTCCGGCCGATCATAGCATCAACGGTGTCCGCGAGAAAATAGGCCGACAGCGTCAGGAGCGCGACAAGGGCCAGGCTATAAGCTTTTCTGGTTTCCTTCATGATAGCCTTTACTTTACTGCTTTTCCCCCAAATATTCAACTACAAAAAACAGGTGCGACGCCGCATTCCCTCTCCGGGAGAGATCGGCAATGTAGCACGAGAGCGGAAAACCGCGTACCGGGTATGGTACGGAAGAGCCCTGGACGGTAATCATCAGGAGTGCACCGCTACTCCTGGTCCGTGTCAGAACCGCTGTGCCTTCTCGACCCGGCCGCCTGTTTCCCGGTCTTGTTGGGCCCGGTTCCCTGCACAGCGGCCTGCTGTCCGCCACCGGCGCCCCCAGGAGAAGCCCGTCTGTACCGCCATTGATTTTCTTTTTCCGCCTGCGGCAGAAGCGTCGTGGACGGCGCAGCGGGGGCCGGCATAACAGCCGGTGCGACGGCAACCGGGGGACGCGCCGTCTGGGGAGACGGTTTGGCATCATGGCTGATAAACAGCCGGTACGATGTGCCGTCGCTTCTCTTCACCGAGACGTGGTCGTCCGCAGCGGCTACGATCTGCGACCCGTCGGGAAGGCTTTCGCGGAGGTGATAGAAGGTCTGGTTCCCGGTCGAATCGTCGAGCACAGCGCCCGTGAACTCACTGCCGGCGATGATCCCGATCAATCGGAAGGGCCCCTCAGACGCGGTCTGAGCGGGCGCAGGAAGCGGGATAAGCACCGCCAGCACGGCCGGCACCATGAGCAGCAGCGCGCCGCGTCCGGCCGCTGTGAACCAATGATGAATGCCCCGAACCATGGGCGGGATTATAACCCCCTCGTGAAGGGGTGTCAATAATGAGAACGCGCGGATGCCTTTCGCGGGCCCGTCCCCCTTGCCGGGGAGCGGCCGCCGGAACCCGGGGCTTCACCGTTTCAGCTGAAGAATCCCCGGTAAAAGCCGTCCGCCCGCTGCCGGTAGGGATCGTAGATCCTGTTCGATTCGGCATCGACGCTGTTCAAGTCTATCCCCTGTTCATCCTTGAGCCAGCCCTGCACGATGACCGGCGTGACCTCGATGTGAAATTGAAGCGCGTATACCCGGTCGGAATACCGGAACGCCTGATGCGGGAACAGCTGAGACGAAGCGAGCAGGACCGCGCCGGCAGGGAGGTCAAAGGTATCGCCGTGCCACTGGAATACCTCGGCAATGCTGCCTCCGTCCACAGCGAGCGCTGCCATGAGCGGGTCCTTTATCCCGTCTGGCGTGATGGCGACGCGGGACCAGCCGATCTCCTTTGCGCCGCCTGCATAGACCCTCGCGCCGAGCACGTGGGCGATCATCTGCGCACCCAAGCAGACGCCCAGCACGCGCTTGTTCATGCCGATCGCGCGGCCGATCAGCCCAGCCTCGTCCTTCAGAAAGGGATGCTGGTCCATTTCATACACTGCCATGGGTCCGCCCATGATGACGACGTGGGTGAAAGGATCGGGATCGGGCGCGGTCTCTCCCTGGCTCAGATCCACGACCGAATAGGCCGTCTTCCGGGCCCTGAGATAATCCTCGATCGTGCCCGGACCTTCCGCTGCGATGTTCTTGATGATAAGGACGTTCATGATATCTCCTCTTTGAAGCCGATGGGTGCTGATCCCCGGTGATTGACTTCTCTCTTGATCCTCTCCGGTTCCCGGTGCCTCCGCGGCAAGCTCTTCACTCCCCTTTTTTCGCGAAGAACAGAAAGGCCATCTTCGGCCGCCGTGAGGAATCGGCCGTGACGAAGTGGATGCTCTCGAACGTATATCCCTCCGCAGTCCACTGGTTCAGGATCTTTTCGATCTCTTCATCGGTGACGGTGCTGGTCTCGACAACCTTGTATGCCATGCCTCTATTATAGTGGAAGAAGCTAACCGAATCAACATCGCAACCCGCCAAATAACTGTTGCTATTGGCGGCCGCCGGCAATATAATCTGGCATGCCGAAGAAGAAAAAGGCCGTGCTCTCGGGGCTGGACCGGGTCGAAAGGCTCTGGCCCGGAGACCTCAAGGGAGCCCGCGCGGGCCTCGTGGTGCATCCCGCCTCGATCGATCGCAGGCTGCGGCACGCCATTTCGGTCTGTGCGGGATCGAAGAAGTTCAGACTGACCGCCCTGTATGGTCCCCAGCATGGGATCCTGGGCCAGACGCAGGACAACATGATCGAATGGGAGGGTTTCCGCGATCCCGCAACCCGCCTCCCGGTCTACAGCCTCTACGGCCGGACGCGAAAACCCCTTCCCGGCATGCTCAAGGACGTCGATTTGCTCGTTGTGGACCTGCAGGACGTGGGCAGCCGGTACTACACCTTCATCTGGACCCTTGAGCTGTGCATGCAGGCCTGCCATGAGGCCGGCAAGGCCGTGATCGTACTCGACCGGCCGAACCCGCTCACCGGCCTCGGCACGGAAGGCCCGGTGCTCGATCCTGAGTACGCGTCCTTTGTGGGTCAGCGCCCCCTGCCCGTGCGCCACGGGATGACCATCGGCGAGATCGGCCTCTATCTCTGCGCCGAGTTCTATCCCGGCCTTGATTACCGGGTCGTGACCATGACGGGATGGAGCCGGAAACAATGGTTCGACGAGACAGGGCTGCCCTGGGCCCTTCCGTCTCCCAACATGCCGACCCTTGATACGGCCCTCGTCTATCCCGGCATGTGCCTGCTCGAGGGTACGAACCTCTCCGAGGGGCGGGGAACCACAAGGCCCTTTGAGATCTTTGGCGCGCCCTTTGTGCATCCCGAGACGCTCGTGAGGGTGCTTGATGAATTCAGGCTTCCCGGCGTGGCCTTCCGCCCGCTCTCCTTCCTGCCAACCTTCCAAAAGCATGCGAACATGCTCTGCGGCGGGGCTCAGATCCATGTGACGGACCGTGGGAGGTTCAAGCCTTTCAAGACCGGCGTCGCCGTCCTGAAGGCGATCCACAACACCTGGCCACGCGAATTCGCCTGGAAGCAGCCTCCTTATGAATACGAGGAGATCAAGATGCCGGTCGACATCCTTGCGGGCACGGACCGCCTGCGCAAGGGCATCGAGGCATGGAAGGACCTTGACGAGATGGAAGCGTGGTGGAAGCAAGAATCGCGGGCGTTCGAGAAAATACGAAAGAAATATTTAATCTATAAATAAGAGGCACTGTTCACGCGGAAACGCAGAGCACGCAGAGGAACCATTTAAGAAATTCCTTCACTGATAGTTGTCAGAAAGGAATCCCCTTGTTTGAAATTGTCTGAATGGCTTTGATCGCCTCTCCATGAGCTCAGCGCCTCTGCGAGAGAGCGCTTTTTTTGATATGTCAAAATATCCCCTTACTATCTTCCTCCCGGCTGCCGGCCTCGGCGAACGGCTCAGGCCCGTCACGAACCACCTGCCCAAGCCGCTCCTCCCGATCCTCGGCAGGCCAATGATCGAAGGCATCCTGGAAAGACTGACCGCCGTTTGCAGCGGCAGGATCGGGATCAACCTGCACTGGAAGCCCGACCTCATCCGCTCCTGGGCCGCCGCATCGCCCTGGGCCGGCCGCATCACCTTTTTCCCCGAGGACCCGGTCCTCGGGACGGGCGGCGCGCTCAAGAACGCGGAGTCTTTCCTTTCGTCCGGCCCGTTCATCGTTCACAACGCGGACATCCTGCTCGATATCGACTTCGGCCGCCTGATCGAAGCGCATCTGTCCTCGGGCAGTATCGCGACGCTCGTGACGCACAGGCACCCGAAGCTCAGCAACGTGGTGGTTGACGGCCGCGGCCTGGTCCTTGACGTGGAAAACCCGGGCGAGTCCAGGCCCGATCCTTCGAAGGTCGCGGACAAGGTGGCCTATACCGGCATCGCGGTCTACTCGCCGGAGATCCTGAGGTTTTTTCCTCCCGGGATTTCCCATGCAACCGTGGCCTGGATCGATGCGGCCCGCGCAGGACACCGGGTCCAGACCATGGATTTCACGGGGTCCTCCTGGAACGACATCGGCACTCCGACCAGCTACGCCATGGGAGTCCTCGATGTGCTGCGGGAAAGCGGCGAGACCGTTTATCTGTCCGCCAACACGGTCTTCGAGGCCTTTGGCATGGACGGATACGTGGTGGTCGAATCGGGAAGCACGGTAGAAGAGGACGCCTCTCTCAGGAACTGCATCGTGATGCCCGGGACGCGCGCCGCGGGCAGCCACGAGAACGAAATCATCGGCCCGGACTACACGATCAGCCTGCGGGAGACGGATTTCCAGCCGACGTTCCATGCGGCGGAGCAGAAGAAGGTCTCCCTCTCGGACCCCCTGTTCGCCAACCACTTCGGCATGGGCCTGCAGGGCGCCGCACAGGACCGGAACGATGCCGACGCCTTGCTGATCGGCCTCGGCGGCTCGGACAGGCGTTACTATCGCATCCGGAACGACGGGAAGACGGTCGTGCTCATGGAATGCCGGCCCGATGATCCGGACTATGAACGACACATCGTCTACAGCCGCTTTTTCGAGAACCACTCCGTGCCCGTGCCCTGGCTGATCGCTTCGGATGACGACCGGAAGCGGGCGATCTTCGAAGACCTGGGCGACATGAGCCTGTACTCATACCTGAAACTGAGATGCGGAAACGAACACGTTGAGGACATCTACCGGAGCGTCCTTGACATCCTGGTGAATCTTCACTCCCGCGTCACGCAGCACATCGATGAATGCCCCCCCCTGGGCGAGAGGGTCTTCGATTATGATTATCTTCGCTGGGAAACGGGTTATTTTGCGGATCGATTCCTTTCGGGCTTGAAGCAGCTGCTCCTGAAGGACCGGGGTGCGCTCGACCGGGAATTTCACCGCCTGGCTCAGAAGGCGGACGGCTACCCCAAGGGCGTTATCCACCGCGATTTCCAGTGCCAGAACATCATGATCACCCAGGGCGGCTTTCCGCACCTCATCGACTTCCAGGGGGCCAGGATGGCCCCGCCGGCGTACGATGTGGCGTCGATCCTCTGGGACCCCTATCACCGGCTCGACGAGAGGGTCCGCAGCCGCTTGCTTGAATACTATATTGACGAGATGAACCATGAGGCTTCGGGATTCAGCGAAGGGCTCTTCCGGGAAAGCCTGCTTCCCTGCCGTCTCCAGCGGCATATGCAGGCGCTGGGAGCATACGGTTTCCTGTCAATGGTGAAGGGGAAAAAATACTTCCTGAAGCACGTCACGGAAGCGCTGCGGCTGCTGAAGGAGGAGTGCGCCTTGGCCAGAGACGAGTATCCGGAGCTGTACAGACTCGTGAACAATCTTTAACGGAAAACATCGGTCCTTGCCGGGACCTGCATTTTCTTTTGCGCTTTACATCTCTTCAAAATGAACTATAATTCCCGGAGAAACCGTCGGGCAGGGAGAGAGGAATATGCGTCAGCTCGTAAGACTCTAGCAAAAATACAGGGAATCGGACTCCTCACTTGTGCGCGTCCTGCTGTCCTCTCTCCGGTACCGGTTGGCGGGCAAGAACCTCGTAGCGAACGACCGGTTGATCATAAAAGGCATGGAGAACATCAGCACCGGTGGACTCGTACATATTGGCATGCAGCATCTCGGTTTCATGCATAAATAGGACCGCACGTACCTCAACGTCAGCGGCCGCCTGTAATTCTCATCCAAGTGCTCGATCGGCAAGGGATGCCGCTTCGATATTGGAAAAGAGGCCGTGGCACGATTCGGCATGGGGATCATGAGCGCAAACATCAAGTACATTATCATGCACGGCCTCGAAGTGGGCGACGACTTCCTGATCTCCTGGGGCTGTGAGTTCGTGGACGAGGATTTCCAGCGTCTCGATTTCGAGGGACGGAAAGACCGGGATCCGCGGATCCTGGTCTGAGATCATGTCTGGATCGGCGCCAATGTGACGGTGCTGAAGGGCAGCAGGATACCGAAAGGCTGCGTGGTCGCGGCCGGGTCCGTGGTCGCGAGGGTTTTCGGGCAGGAAAACTGCCGGGGCGGAGGCAATCCGGCAAAGGTGATCAAGGAGGATGTTACGGGGAAGTGAAAAACGAGAAACGAGTTGACCACGAAGAACGCGAAGCGCGCGAAGGTTCAAGCAAGCATCGACCTTCGCGGAACGAACATCGGACATAACCTTATATGAACCCTATCTGCATAGTAGACGACGAATCTTCCATTGGTTCCACCATAGCAAGCATCCTGAAGGACGAGGGGTATCAGACCATCGTATTCCCGGATGCGGAGAGCTTCTGGCAGAGGCTCGACACCATGGAGCCCTCTCTTGTCCTTCTGGATATCTGGCTCCCCGGCATAGACGGAATGCAACTCCTGAAGAGTCTTCATGCCCGGATGCCCACACTCCCCATCATCATGATGAGCGGACATGCCGGCATCGAGGCTGCGGTTGCCTCGATCAAGGCCGGCGCCTACGATTTTATGGAAAAACCTCTTCATCTGGAGGTCTTGCTCGACAAAGTGGCGTCCGCCCTCAAGCACCGGCCCTCCGGGGGCGGTGAGCCCCTGCCTTCGGACACGCGGCTTGAGATCGTCAGTGCCGACCTTTCGATTCCCCCTGGCGAGGTGGAAGTGGCTGACTCCCCCGAACCTCAGCGAACCCTCAGAGGGAATGTGGTCCTGAACGGGATCGGGCTCCTGAGCGGCCGGAACACCGGTGTCATCCTGAGCCCCCTCGGGCCCAACGAAGGGATCGTCTTTCAAACGCTTGACGGTCAAACCATTCGCGGGCATATCACCTCCCTTGAGGACTTCTCCCAGGCCGGCTCGCCAAAGACCTTCTCTGCCAACTCCACCACGCTCGACAACGGCAGACGGCGGGTGCGCACCATTGAGCACCTGATGGCGGTCCTATCCATGTACGGCATAACGAACGTGCTCATAAAGGTCGACGAGGAGATACCGAACATAGACGGCTCTGCCAAGGATTTCTGCGAACTCCTGGAAGCGGCAGGGATAGAGGAACAGTCTGCCTCCACCAAAGTTGCCGTCATCCGCCGGAAGATCGGAGTGGGAAACGAGGACAGGCATGAAAAGCATCTCTATGCGGAGCCCTTTGAAGGGTTCGAGATATCGATGAGGGTTGACTACCCGCAACCCATAGGCGAACAGGTCCTCACGTTCAACCCTGAAAGCGCGTCTTTCGCAAAGGAGATTGCCCCGGCCCGCTCTTTCAACACCTTTGAGAACATCGAAATGGCACAGAAGCTTGGAAAGGTCGGGGGCGGATATCTCCACTCCCATATCATCATGTACGATGGCAAGGTCATCAACACGGAACTCCGTTATCCCGACGAATTCGTGCGACACAAGATATTGGACCTGATCGGAGACCTCTACCTCCTCGGCCTTCACATCAGAGGACGCATAACCGCCAACATGACCTCCCATGGCTACAATCAGGCCCTGGTGCAACGCTTGTACCAGGCTGTCCAGAGCAGCTCCAGGACATAGTTCCCTTCCTTTTGCGGGACCGCCGCGCTCAAGCGGACTCCTTCATGCCTCACTTTACGTGAAAGTTCCGACTGGTTCCTGATTTCCGACTTATACTGCCATTGCAGCGTTGCAGGTGCGTACGACCGATAGAATCATCGAGGCAGTGTAAAATACTAGTGTATTTTCAATCGTTTCGCTGTGTCGTTTTTTCGGGGTGATAACTTGCCAAAACAGATTATTTAGGGTAAAATTTTATTATTTGGTATATGCGACCTAAGTTGCATTGACCGTCGTAAATGAATATCTCATTTCGGTATGCCCACCAAATTTAACAGCGTCAGATTCAAAATTACCGGCATGGTGCTCTTCCTGCTTATTGTCTCAGCTCTCGCTTTCTACACCATTACCCTCTCGATAATGAACCGTTATCTCCTCAGTGAGGTTCTCAAACGATCGGAAGCCATTTCGAAAAGCATCGCCGCATCTGCGGGTTACAGTCTGCTCTCGAAGGACTTCCTCGGCCTTGACAACATGGTTTTCAGGATGCACGAGTCAAATCCGGACGTGGAATCCATAGCGATAGTCGGTCCCGATATGAAGATCATCGTGCACAGCGATATAGCGAAAGCCGGAAATAAGCTGTCGCCCCCTCAAGGGCGCTTACTCCGCGAAGGCGCTGACGGCAGTACGATAACGGAATCAGCGAGTCCATCCGCTGGATACTTTGAAATTGTAAGCCCCATTGTCTCGTTCAATAAACATCAGGGCTCGGTAATTCTCAGCGTGAACAAATCGTCGCTGAAGGATGCCCAGAATGCGGCGCAAAAGAGAATCATGATATTCTTTGCGCTCATTCTCATGCTGGGCATTGCCGGCAGCATCGCCCTTTCGTCGTTTTTGACGAAGCCGATTCAGGAGCTGTCCAGAGGAGTTGATGACCTCAAGGAGGGGAAAGAGTGTCGAAGGCTCAAAATCTATTCACAAGACGAGTTCGGGAAATTGACTGCGAGTTTCAATGAGATGATGGCATTGATAGACGCGCAGAGCAGCAAGCTCAATGCATACGCCAAAGAGCTGGAAGACTCCTATGTTTCCACGGTGAGGGTGCTTGCCGCGGCAATTGATGCGAGAGACCCCTATACCCATGGGCATTCGGCGAGGGTTTCCGTGCTTTCTTTGCAGCTCGGGAGAGAAGTCGGACTAGACGATGCGGCGTTGGAGGAACTCGAGGTCGCATGCCTGTTCCATGATATCGGAAAGATCAAAACGCCGGACTCGATCCTCCGCAAAAGAGACAAGCTGACCGTACGGGAATACGATGAAATGATGCGCCATACCGAATACGGGGCCGAGATTCTCAGTAAAGCGCCGTCTCTGCAAAAATATATACCTCCGGTCAGACATCACCATGAATGGTTCAACGGCAAAGGTTATCCCGACGGTCTCCAGGGAGATGCCATTCCTTCCTTTGCCGCCATTATCGCGATAACCGATACCTATGATGCAATGACATCGAACAGACCCTATCGGGGCGCTATTTCTGAGATGGAGACCCTGGAGGAACTTATCAAGTGCGCTGGCAAGCAATTTCATCCCGAGCTTGTTAGGACTTTCACGAGGATCATGGATAAACGGATCGCCGAGGAAATGCAGGTAATGAGGGGGTAGACGAATAGATGCGGCGCCTTTCCCGGAAAACAATAACGCTCGATGCGGTTTTGATACTTCTGGTGATTTCTTCCTGTATGGCACAGAAGAACACAGGAATTGACAGGACGTTGGGCGAGAGCGCCCGCAGGGAAGTTGACCAAACACGTATGAAATCCGAACAGTATGTCATCCAGGGCAATTATAGAAGTGCGTTGGACGTCTACGCTGAAGCCTGCCGCAAATATCCCGAAAACCAAGCGCTCTTCAAGAACTACGATAAAACCATAGAGGATATTCACCGTGCCGCCAATGAGGCTTTCAGCAGAGAGGATTTTGTCTCATCAGGGCGGGCTTATTATGTCTTGCAGAAGAACAAGTCTTACTGCCAAGAAATAGTTCGGAAGCCGCCGCTTGACAAGGGATTCCTGCATGGACGCTTGGAGGATTGCAGCTCCCATCTTTCCCAACGGGCATTGGCCGAATACAGAAAAGGTAATCTTGCCGAAGCGATTTCCCTCTGGAAAAGCATTCTTGCATTCGATCCTACTAATGCAAGCATCATGAAAGCCATTGATACGGCCACTATCCAGCAAAAAAATCTTCGGTAAAAAAGGAAAGACCCTCCTCAAGTGCGAACGAGTAGTTAAGTCATCAAATATAAACGGCACTGTCCACATCCGACAGTGCCGTTTCAACATCCACTGTTGAGAACAGCTCCTACTCCCCTTCGAATTCCGTCAACGCGAAGAGCTTGTAGCCTTTCTCCAGAATCTTCTTCCGCCCGCCGACCTCCGGCAAATCCACGATGAACGCCATCTCTACGACCACCCCGCCGAGTTTCTCGATGAGCGCTGCGGCCGCCAGCGCCGTGCCGCCCGTGGCCAGCAAATCGTCCACCAGGAGCACCCGCTCGCCCTCCTTCAGCGCGTCCTTGTGGATCTCGATCCGGTCCGTTCCGTATTCGAGCGCGTACTCCTGAAACTCCACTTCGGCCGGCAGCTTGCCCTTCTTCCGGATGGGGATGAAACCCTTGCCGAGCGTGTAGGCCAGCGCGGAGCCGATGATGAAACCGCGCGACTCGATTCCCACGACGGTATCGAAATCGAATCCCGCGTGGACATAGCGCTGCGTGAGCGTGTCGATGACCAGCCGGAACCCGACGGGGTCTTTGATGAGCGTGGTGATGTCCCGGAACATGATGCCCTTTTTGGGATAGTCGGGAATGGTTCTGATCTTCGATTTGATCGGCATGAGTTCTCCTGACGGGATAATCGTCATCCCTGCGAAGGCAGGAATCTTATATTTGCACTAATCCCGGATTTCCGTTTTCGCGGGAATGACGGCACTTGCATCTCAGCGGTTCACCCGTGTTTATCGGTTCGTCCCGCGAAGCGGTACCCCGGCTGTCGGTAGTGTCCCCCTCAGCACGTGTCTTCCTCCCCGCCAACCTCCCGGTATTGTTCCACGCCCATGCGGTACAGGTCCGCTCCGTGCACATCATTCACGACCACGACCGGGAAGTCTTCCACTTCGAGCCTCATGACCGCCTCCGTCCCGAGCTCGGGGTAGGCGATCACCTCGGCCTTTTTGATCGACTTGGAGATCAGGGCGCCGGCTCCCCCGATCGCGGCGAAATAAACCGCCTTGTGTTTCATGATCGCGTCCTTCACGTCCTGCCCGCGGGGCCCCTTGCCGATCATGCCCTTGAGGCCCAGCTCGAGCAGGTGGGGCGTGTACTTGTCCATGCGATAGCTGGTCGTCGGCCCGGCGGACCCGATGGCCCGGCCCGGCGCCGCGGGCGTGGGGCCGGTATAATAAAGGATCTGACCCCTGAGATCAAAGGGGACCTTCTCTCCCTTTTTCTGTCCTTCGACCATGTACTTGTGCGCCATATCCCTGCCGGTGAAGATCACGCCCGTGATCAGGACCCGGTCGCCGGCCTTGAGGCTCATGATCACGTCGTCGGTCAGGGGAGGATGGATTTTCACGGGATCGGTCATAGTTTTTTCTCGCAAAGACGCAAAGTTCGCAAAGGTTTATTAAAACGGGAGAATCTTTGATCCGTGTTTTTCGGCGTTCATGCCTGATTCCTTTTCTTCGATCCCTGGCTTTACCCCTGTTCATCTGTGGTTACAGGATAATGGTCTTGTGCCGCGCCGCGTGACAGTTGATGTTCACGGCCACGGGGAGGCTCGCGATGTGGCAGGGGAAACTTTCCACGTGTACGGCCATGGCGGTCACCTTGCCGCCGAGGCCTTCCGGGCCGATGCCGGTCTTGTTCACCGCCTTGAGCAGCGTCTCCTCAAGGGACGCCAGCTCCAGTTTCGGGTTGGGGCTTCCCACGTGCCGGAGCAGCGCCTTCTTCGCGATGAGCGCCGCCTTCTCGAAATCCCCGCCGATGCCCACGCCGATTACGACCGGCGGGCAGGGATTCGCGCCCGCCTTCCGAACGCACTCGAGCACAAAGTTCGTGATGCCCTCCACGCCCTCAGTGGGCCTGAGCATCCGGATCACGCTCATGTTCTCGCTTCCTGCGCCTTTGGGCATGAAGGAGATCCTGAGCCGGTCGCCAGGAACCACTTCGGTGTAGATGATCGCGGGAGTGTTGTCGCCGGTATTCCTGCGCGTGATCGGGTCGACCACCGACTTCCGGAGATACCCCTCTTTATACCCCTTGCGCACGCCCTCGTTGATGGCGTCAGAAAGGAAACCGTTCTTGATCCGCAGGTCCTGGCCCACTTCCACGAAGAAGATCGCGATGCCCGTATCCTGACAGATCGGGATGTGGTCTTCCCTCGCGATATGAGCGTTCTCCTTGAGCAGGCCGATGATCTCCTTTGCCCCCGGCGACGTCTCGGTTTCGACGGCCCTGTCGAAGGCGGCGAGCACGTCGTCGCTCAGGTTGTAGGCGGCATCGATGCAGATCTGGGCCACGTTGTCCCTGATCTCGTCTACGTGAATTTCGCGCATCCCGCCCTCACCGCGTCAACGGACTTCATGAACCCCGCGTTCTCGTCCGCATTCAGTCTGATCTCGATCACCAGCTCCATGCCTCCGGCGCCGAGCTTCACTGGCACGCCGGCAAAAGCGCCCTTTACACCGTACTCGCCTTCGAGCCAGACCGAGCAGGGAAGTATCTTCTTCCTGTCCATCAGGATAGCCTCGACCATCTCGAGGGTGGAGGCGGACGGCGCATAGTATGCGCTCCCGGTCTTGAGCAGCGCCACGATCTCGGCACCGCCGTTCCGCGTGCGCTCGACGAGCCTGTTGATCGTCTCGGCACTCATGAGCTCGGTGATCGGGATGCCGGCGACCGTCGAGTAGCGCGGCAACGGCACCATGGAGTCGCCGTGTCCGCCCAGCACGAAGGCATGGGTGTTCTCCACGGACACGCCCAGTTCCATGGCGATAAACGTGCGGAACCGCGCCGAATCGAGCACGCCTCCCATGCCGATCACGCGCTCGCGCGGAAAGCCCGTGGCCTTCATGGCTACATACGCCATCACATCCATGGGGTTCGTGACAACGATCATGACCGCATCGGGAGAGCGTCGGCCCGTTTCCTGCGCGACCTGCTTCACGATGCTGCCGTTCGCGGCGAGCAGGTCGTCCCTGCTCATGCCCGGCTTCCGGGCCAATCCGGCCGTGATCACGATGATGTCCGATCCCGCGGTCTCGTCGTAGCTATTACTCCCGGTTATCTTCTCATCATAGCCCAGGACCGGTCCCGCCTCCAGGAGGTCGAGCCCCTTGCCCTGCGGCACGCCTTCCATCACATCCACCATCACCACGTCGGCAAGCCTGGCCTCCGCAATCCGCTGCACCAGCGACGCCCCCACATTGCCCGCACCGACAACCGTAACTTTCTTACGCACAAACACCTCCCTCTTTATAGCGACCGGAGAGTCTCTTGTCTCTTACAGCTTGGTGATCTTGATCTTGTTGATCTTCCGTCCCTCAAGCTCCAGCACCTCGAGCTTGAGGTTCTTGTACTTGAGCTGCTCGCCGACACGGGGCATCCTTCCGAACAGTCCGAACACGAACCCGCCCAGGGTGTTGAAATCAGCGGAATGGAGTGACGTACCGAGCAGTTCGTTCACCTCGTCGAGCGCAGACTGGCCCGAGATGACGAAGTTTTTCTCGTCAACGACCTCGACGTCCTTTTCCGCGGTCTCAAGCTCATCGTGGATGCTGCCGACGATCTCTTCGATCAGGTCCTCCAGCGTCACGAGTCCCGAGGTCCCGCCGTATTCGTCGATGACGATGGAGATCTGGAACCGTTCGCGCTGCATCTCGGACAGGAGCTCGCTCACGCGCTTGTTCTCCGGGATGAAATAGGCCGGCCTGATGAATCGCTGGATGCCGTCCACGCGGTTCACTTCGCCTGCCGACATTGCGACAAGGATATCCTTGATATACAGGATCCCGATGACGGAGTCGATCGTTTCCTCGATGACCGGGTAGCGCGAATAGCCGAATTCAGACACGAGATTGAGCACGTCCTGCAGCGTGGCGATCGAGGGGATGCTCACGATCTCGGTCCTGGGGCGCATGGCCTGCGCCGCGAGGGTGTCGCCGAACTCGAAGACCTTGTGCAGGAGTTCCTTCTCTTCCTCCTTGAGGGAACCGCCCTCCTCCCCGAGATTGATCATTGCCTTGATGTCTTCTTCGGTCACGACCGCGGTGCAGGACATGCCCTGGGGGCCGGGGCCCGCGAAAAAGTCGGCGGCGCCGGCCAGCAGGCGCGCGGCCGGAGACAGCAGCCTCATGGTGAACCGCATCGGCCGGGCAACGATCAGCGCCAGACGGTCCGGGTCCCGGGCAGCGAGTCCCTTCGGGGCCAGCTTGGAGACCAGGACGACGAGCACCGTGGAGACCAGGGCCGAGGTGACGATGGAAATGGTCGTATCGGCGAAAAGGTGCATTGCCGTCACCGTGCCGAGGGCCGAGGCCATGATGATGAAAAAGTTCTCGGCGAGCAGTAGCGTCCCGTGGAGGCGGTCGCGCTCTCCCAGGAGCTGGATGACCGCCTTCGCCCGCCCGCTGCCGGCGTCTGCAAGCTCGCGGAGGTGCGCCTTGTTCGCGAAGACGATGGCCGTCTCGGACGCCGCGAAGAATGCGGCGAACAGCACACAGAGCGACGCGGCTGCGACGAGCGGCCAGTTATCCATGAGGAAGGTCATGAGAATAGCCCTACGGGTATTGCAAAGGCCGAAATCCAAATGTCAGAACAAGCGGCAAGCATCCCGACAGGACGATTTTGATATTTGAGCTTCGGCATGTGCACGTCCGGGTGAATCACATCTTCTCCCCCGTGACCCTGATGACCTCGTCAAAGGTCGTCTCCCCGTTCAGCATCTTCCGGACCGCGGCCTCGCGCAGAGCGGTCATGCCGTCGGAAACCGCCGCCTTCCGGATTTGTTCGGCGTCCGTCTTCTCCCTGATGATCGAACGGATCCGCTCGTTCACTTCCATGATCTCGAAGATGCCCGTCCTTCCCTGGTACCCGGTCCCGCGGCACTGGGGGCAGCCTTCACCGTACTTCACGGTGATCCCGTTCCCGGATGAATCCAGTCCGACAGCCTCCGCCTCCTCGGGGAGCAGCTGATAGACCTTCTCGCAGTGGGTGCAGATCTTGCGGACCAGCCGCTGGGCCATGACGCCGATCACCGTGGAGGAAATGAGGTACGGAGCAACCCCGAGGTCCAGGAGCCGCGTGATCGAGCTGGGGGCGTCGTTGGTATGCAGGGTGGAGAAGACCAGGTGGCCCGTCAGAGCCGCCTGCACCGCGTTCTCCGCGGTTTCCAGGTCCCGGATCTCGCCGACCATGATGATGTCCGGGTCCTGCCGCAGCACCGTGCGCAGGGTGCTTCCGAAGGTGACGCCGACCGCGGGCTGGACGCTCACCTGGTTGAACTGTTCATGGACCATCTCGACGGGGTCTTCGATGGTGACGACGTTCACCTCCGGCGTCGCGACCGTCTTCAGGGCCGAATAGAGGGTCGTGGTCTTGCCGCTTCCCGTGGGCCCCGTGACGAGCACGATCCCGTGCGGCCTCGTCAGGAAGGAGCGGAACACTTCGTAGTCACGCGGCTCGAACCCGATCTCCTCCAGGTCCTGGAGCAGGATGTCGGGGTCGAAGATCCTGATGACCACCTTCTCGCCGAACGCCGTGGGCATCGTGGAGACGCGGAGCTCGACCTCGCGCTCCTTGTATTCCGTCTTGATCCTGCCGTCCTGGGGCCGGCGCTTTTCCGCGATGTCCATCCGCGAGAGCATCTTGATGCGCGAGACAAAGGCGGGGTGGACCGCCTTGGGCGTCCGGTGGATCGTGTGGAGCATGCCGTCGATCCGGAGCCGGACCTCGCTCGACTCGCGCTTCGGCTCGATGTGGATGTCGCTCGCCCGCTGGTCGAAAGCATAACGGAACAGGAACTCCACGGCGTTCACGATGTGCCGGTCCGTTGCCTCGATCTCCGAGACGGGCTTCATCCGGACAAACTGTTCCAGGTTGCCGAGGTCGACCTGGGAAGACATTTCCTTCGCCGCGGCGGTGACCGATGACCGGAACCCGTAGAACTCGGTAATGATCTTGAGGATATCGGTCTTCGGCGCCACGACACGGCTGACCTTGTACCCCATGCGCTCGATGTTCTCGATCGTTTCGATGTTGAAGGGATCGGCGACGGCGATCGTCAGTTTGTCGTCGTTTCGCTCGAGCGGGACCGAAACGGTCCTGCGCGCGAAGGCGCGGGAAAGGATTTGCGTCGTCACTTCGGGGTTCAGCTTGAGGGGATCGATCTTCCTGAAGGGAAGCCCGGCGTGCCGTGCAACCGCTTCCGTGATCATATCTTCGGTCAGCACCTTGCCCGGCTCCCGTGGGATTTCCAGCTCAAGCGATGCCGCGACCTCGATGGGGGACACCTCCGCGTCCAGGTGCATCCTCCCCCGCTGCAGGGGGTCGCCCCTGGCCTTGAGCACCTTCATACGCTGTATGTCCTGTTTGACCTTGATCTCTCGTGCCTGCTCGGGGGAGATCCTGCCCTCCTTCAGGAGGATCTCGCAGAGAAGGTCCGTCGTCAGTCTGGTCATACGCTCATCCTGTCATTTCGCATCGGAAGGGTAGCGCCCCGGCAATGCCTTCCCGCGGGCCGGTTATCCGCCCGGCCATTCGGGGACGGCCGGTGCCGCAGGAACCATTATACTACAGAACCAAATAAAAGGCCCCCTCATTGGGGGGCCGGTGCAGATGCTGCTGATGTCTTTCCCTGGATTATTTCTTTGCCGGTTTGGAAGCCGGTGCCGGTATGGGCTGTGCTGCCGGGGCCGGCGCAGGAACCGTCGGTGCGGGAGCCGGGGCGGCCGGGGCCACAGCAGGCTGCTCAACGGGCTTCGGGGCTTCCGCCTTTTTTTCACATCCAACGAGTGCAATGGTAAGAACGACCACGAGGGACAGGATAAGAACAAAATATCTTTTCATGAGAATCACCTCCTTTCGAGTACGGAACGCACGGTAGGAGCCGGGAAATTGCAGCAGCAGGCGAGAGCGCCGGCTGCTCCCCGGCTGGCTAGAGAATCCTTGTGGCCACGGAACGTGTAACGGTCAGTTCCCGGACCTTCTGTCCGAGCTTGTCTTCCAGGAGAAGCTGCTGTTCCTCCGTGAGCCGGAGCCGGAAAACGCGAAGTTTGTTGAGGGATCGTTTGGTGAGATAGATTTCCTCCAGATCGAACCCGATCTGCTTTTTGATTTCAGCGACCTGCTGAGGCGTCAGTGCGAGTTTTACGATCTCTTCCATGCGGCGAACCCTCCCTATCCCTAACCAGCGATTATAGTACTTTACCGCTGAAATTCAAGTTCTTTTTACGGTGGAGTTTCCTGCTGCGGCTTCACCACGAGCACCTGCTCCACCCAGGGGAATTCAGACCGCAACTGCTCCTCGAGGCCCCGCACCAGGGCCACCCGGGTGATATGTCAGCGCCAGCAGAATCCCGCCGGCGCGATCTTGACCATACCGCCCTCGATCGCGGCCAGACGCACGCTCCCGCCCCTGCTCAGATACCGTTGGCCCGCCGTTTCTACGATGGTTTTGATCCGTTCGATATCCCGGTCCATACACACCCCTGTTCGGAGCTCGGTGCTTGAAGTCCGGAGAAGAACGCCTGGTTCAGCACTCCGATCTCCCGGTTCCGGACTATTGTTAAAGTTCCATCACCAGCTTCTTTACGACCGTTTCCACCGCTTCCCCGGCCGGCACCTTCTCCACCCGGCCGGACCTGCGCTCCTTGACCTCGACAAAACCTTCCTTCAGGTTCTTCTCGCCGATCACGATCCGGTAGGGAATGCCGATGAGGTCCGCGTCCTTGAACTTGATGCCCGCGCGCTCGTCCCGGTCGTCCAGGAGCACTTCAAAACCCTTCTCCTCGAGCGCGGTATGCATCTCCTCGGCAACGTCCACGGACTTCTGGTCCTTCACGTTGACCGGGAGGACCATCACCTGGTAGGGGGCGATCGCGAGCGGCCAGATCATTCCGTTCTCGTCATTCCCCTGCTCGATGGCCGCGGCAGCGATCCTTGCAGGGCCGATGCCGTAACTGCCCATAATGATCGGCTTCTCAGCGCCGTTCTCGTCCAGGAAGTTCGCCTTGAGCGGCTCTGAATATTTCGTGCCGAGCTTGAAAATGTTGCCGATTTCGATCACCCGCTCGATCCGGAGCGGCTTGCCGCACTGCACGCACGCGTCGCCCGCGGCCGCCGTATGGATATCCGCGAACTCGGCCTCGAAATCACGGCCCGCCTTCACACCCTTCACGTGAAAGCCTTCCCTGTTCGCGCCGGCGATGAAAAGCCCTTCCTGGAGCGAGGGATCGGCGATCTTCCGGACCGTGTGTCCCATGGGGCCGATGAACCCCGCCGGCACGCCGAGGTGCGCCTTCACCTCGTCCTTCTGGGCCGGACGATGCGCGCCGATCAGCTTCGCCAGCTTTTTCTCGTGCAGGGTCTGGTCGCCGCGCACGAGCGCGAGCACGGGCCCCGATTCGCTCATTACCAGGATCGACTTGATCAGAAGGTCCGGCGTGACCTTGAGGAACCGGGTCACTTCGTCGATGGTCCTTCTCTCGGGCGTCGCGACCTCCTCGAACTGCCAGTCAGCATGCGCCGGTGTTTTCGGGACCGAAAGCGCGAGTTCCACGTTCGCCGCGTATCCGCACCCGTCGCAGAGCGCAACGTCATCCTCGCCCGCGGCCGACGGGGCCATGAACTCGTGGGCCATGCTGCCCCCCATCATGCCCGTATCGCTCTGGACGACATGGAACCTGATGCCGCAGCGCGAATAGATCTTCTTATACGCTTCGAGGTGAAGCTGATAGGACCTGTCCAGGCCCTCCTCGTCCCTGTCGAAGCTGTAGGAATCCTTCATCGTGAACTCGCGCGTCCTGAGGATGCCGCTCTTGGGCCGCGCCTCGTCCCTGAGCTTGGTCTGCACCTGGTACCAGACCTGGGGCAGGTCGCGGTAGGAGCGGATGTCGTGCGCCGCGAGCCAGGTCATGGTCTCCTCGTGGGTCATGGCGAGGCACATGTCGCGGCCGCTGCGGTCCTTGAGCCGGAACATCTCGTCGCCAATGGCGTCCCACCGGCCGGTCTGCTGCCAGACCTCCGCCGGGTTCAGCACCGGCATGGTCACTTCCTGGCCGCCGATGGCGTTCATCTCCTCGCGGATGATCTGGTTAACCTTGTGCATCACCCGCTGTCCGAGAGGGAGGTAGATGTAGAGCCCGGCTGCGAGCTGGCGCACGTAGCCCGCGCGCACCATGAGCTTGTGCGAGACGGCCTCCGCCTCGGCCGGAACCTCCTTCAGCGTCGGGATGAAGAGATGGGAATAGCGCACTGAGAACCCCCTCAGGAACCAAATTCATAAAACCAAATCGAGAATCAAAACAAGGCGGCCTCGCGCAGAGCCGCAAAGTCGCAGAGAAAGGCAAAAGACTCTCGAGATCCAGCTTTCCTTTGCGTCTTGGCGCCTTTGCGCGAGAAGTATCATGATTTCAATTTTGTTTTGCTTACTATCTCTTCCACTTCCTTCACGAGCGCGTCGGCGAGGTCCTCCTCGGAAAGCTTCTTGACGATCTCTCCGTACTTGAACAAGAGGCCCACTCCCCTGCCGCCGGCAATGCCCGCATCGGCCTCGCGCGCCTCGCCCGGCCCGTTCACCACGCAGCCCATGACCGCTACGGTGATCGGCTCCTTGATGTGGGCCAGCCGTTTTTCCACCTCCTGGGCAAGCCCGATGATGTCGATCTCGGTCCTGCCGCAGGTCGGGCAGGAGATGATGTTCACGCCGCGCTGCCGGACCTTGAGGGCTTTCAATATCTCGTAGGCTGCGCGGACCTCCTCGACGGGATCGGCGGTGAGCGAGACCCGCATGGTGTCGCCGATGCCTTCGCTCAGCAGGATGCCGAGCCCCACGCTGGACTTGACCGTGCCGGAGAAGAGCGTGCCGGCTTCGGAGATGCCGATGTGGAGCGGATAGTCGGACTGCTGAGAGAACAGCCGGTAGGCCGCGACGGTCGTCATCACGTCGGAGGCCTTGAGCGAGACCTTGAGGTTCGTGAAGTTCAGGTCTTCAAGAATGCGGATATGGCCGAAGGCGCTCTCGACGATCGCTTCGGGCGTCGGGTGGCCGTACCGTTCGAGCAGATTCTTCTCGAGCGAGCCCGCGTTCACACCGATGCGGATCGGGATATTCCGCTCCCTGCATGCGGCCACGACCTCGGCCACCTTGTCCTTCCCGCCGATATTGCCCGGGTTGATCCGGAGCCCGTCCACGCCCTGCTTCACGGCTTCGAGCGCCAGGCGGTAATCGAAGTGAATGTCCGCAATGAGGGGAAGCTTCGTACCCTTACGGATCCCGCCCAGCGCCTTTGCCGCGTCAAGGTCGGGAACGGCAAGCCTCACCACCTCGCATCCCGCCTGTTCGAGATGACTCATCTGCTCGAGCGTCTTTGCCGCGTCCCGCGTGTCCGTGTTGCACATGGACTGGACGACGACCGGCGCGCCTCCGCCGATTTTGACGGAACCGAGGGAGATCTGCCTTGTTCGCCTGCGGGGTATAGGGTCCATCAATGAAAGAATCCCTCTTGAGCTTGCCGGCTTGCCGGCTAGTTCCCTTACTTGCTGAAGAACATCCTCATGATGTCATTATAGGAAACGACCGCGATCAGCGTGATCAGCAGACCGGCGCCGATGCTCTGGGCGATCTCCATGGTCCTGCGGCTGAGCGGCTTCTTGCGCAC